>QMLZ01000228.1 GCA_003646995.1 Deltaproteobacteria bacterium
CAGGCTGGGACAGGATAATCCCTTTCGAGAAGACTACCCCTGATTTCTGGGAAAAGGTCATATCAATCAACTACAAAGGTGTTCTCAACTGTGTGTATGCGGTGATTCCTGACATGATTGAAAGAAACAATGGAAGGATCATCAGTATCGCTTCTGACGCCGCCCGCGTTGGAAGCATGGGAGAAGCTGTTTACTCTGGAACCAAGGGGGCGATCATTTCTTTTAGTAAGACCATGGCAAGAGAATTGGCGCGAAACAAGATTACCGTGAATGTCATTTGTCCTGGACTCACGCATACTCCTTTGGTTGAAGAGATGGAAGAGGAAAGTGAATTTGCAAAGAAAGTATTTAGTGGAATGGAAAGGATTATACCGCTGAGACGGCTTGGTACTCCCGAAGATATTGCTTATGGTGTGGTCTTTTTCGCTTCTGATGAAGCGAACTTTATCACAGGCCAAACATTAAGCGTAAGTGGAGGACTTACTATGGTATAAATTTTAGGAAACGAAGGAAAAGGGGCTATCCAATATGCACTAGTGAAAACAAAAAGGGAGATCTGCCTTTATCTGCATGGACGGTTACAGATAAAGGCAGATCCTCCAGAAAACCACGGGGGGATTTAAGGTTAGGTTAAACCGAAAGGAGGAAAAGGAGAGGGGAAATGGACTTTCAGCTAACAGAAGAGCAGAAAATGATCAGAGACATGAGCCGGAGATTTGCAAATGAAGTTATTGCGCCCCGAGTTGAGGAAATAGAGAAAACCGGTGAGTATCCTTATGATATCATCGCCCAGATGGGAGAACTGGGCATGATGGGTATCCCATTTCCCGAAGAATATGGTGGAAGCGGCAGTGATTGGGTTTCGATGATGCTTTGCACCGAGGAGATATCCCGTGCAGATTCAGCACTTGGCGCACTGCTTGATGCTCATACCATAACATGTGAAGAGCTGTATCAGTTTGGTACAGAGGAGCAGAAGAAAAAATGGCTGGTTCCTTTAGTTCAAGGAAAAGAGCTCGGAGCCTTTGGTCTTACTGAACCCAACGCAGGTTCTGATGCCAGAGCTATTAAAACAACAGCGGTACTCGACGGTGAAGAGTGGGTCATCAACGGCACAAAGCAGTTTATTTCTCTGGTAGGTTATGATAATTGTTCACTTGTAATCGTTGCCGCCGTCAGTGGCACCGACAAGAACGGGAAAAAAATAATAAATACCTTTATTGTTCCCAAGGGTACACCAGGTTTTACCATTGGTCAAACGTACGATAAAATGGGGTGGCATCATTTCCCCTCATGTGAGCTTCTCTTTGAAAATTGTCGTGTTCCCAAAGAGAATCTTTTAGGTGAACCGGGTAAGGGATTTGCGCAGCACCTTTCTGTTTTGCAGACTGGTCGTATCTTTGTCGGTGCCATAAGTGTTGGCATGGCCCAGGCCTGCTTTGAAGCCTCCTTAAGGTATGCAAAGGAAAGGGTTCAATTTGGAAAACCAATCTACAGTTTTCAGGCAGTTTCCTTCAAGATAGCCGATATGGCCATGAACATAGAACTGGCAAGGAACATGGTTCTTAAGGCAGCATGGCTGAAAGATAATAACATGCCATATACATTGGAGGCGGCATATGCCAAGCTCTTTGCATCGGAGGCTCTAGAGAAGATCGCCAGTGATGCTGTCCAGATTCACGGTGGATATGGCTTTATGAATGAGTATCCTGTGTCCCGCTACTACAGAGAATGCAAGGTCTTGCAGATTATTGAAGGGACATCGGAGGTGCAACGGATGATAATATCCCGGATTTTAGGGCAGTATTGCTAAAGATTGCTTTATCCCGAATTAGTGCCAGAAAACACGGATAATGGACATTGAAATAGAAAAAGCTGGTGACGTTAATAGCACATGCATAATTAAGTTAGGAGGGAAAAAGATGGGAAAGGAAGTCTTGGCAAATCGGAGAAATGGTGTGTTATGGCTCACTCTTAACAGGGAAGAGGTCTTCAATGCAATTTCTACTGGGCTCATGCAGGAACTTGTGCGTGAGCTCCGGTCTGTCGAAAGCGACCCAGAAATTGGTGCTGTCGTGATTACTGGTAAAGGGAAGGCCTTCTGTGCAGGGGGTGATTTGCAAGAAATAAGTGAGCTTGGTAACGCCTCGGCGGATGAGCGCCGGGCGTACCTCATCTTGTTCCAGGATATGATCCAGGCTGTCCGCCGATTACCAAAACCGGTGATTGCCGCAGTGAATGGCTACTGTATTGGCGGAGGAAACGAATTAAACCTCGCTTGTGACCTTAGTATTGCCTCTGAACGGGCTAAATTCGGTCAGGCAGGCCCAAGGGTTGGATCCGTCCCGCTCCTTGGAGCTACCCAGATTATGCCAGTGTTAGTCGGAGAAAAGCGAGCTAAGGAGGTCGTCTTCCTCTGCCGAACCTACGATGCTCACCAAGCAGAGAAAATGGGATGGATAAATAAGGTGGTCCCTCACGATCAGCTAATCCCAGAAGTAGAGACGTGGTGTGATGAAATCCTTCAGATGAGCCCTACGGCCATCGCTTTAGCCAAAAAGAGCCTTAACCAGTACTACAACCTTGCTTTCCAAAATATGGAAGACGGCGTTGAAGCAGTGACGCTCTACTGGGGAACCGAAGAATCCAAAGAAGGAATAAGGGCTTTTAAGGAAAAAAGGAAGCCTGACTTTAGAAAATACATCTAACTGAAGGCATAGATTATGAAAGTACTCGCCATAAACGGAAGCCATCGAAAGGGCAGAAATACAGCAACTATGCTCAGACTTGTTCTAAAGCCACTGGAAGAAAATGGAATAAAGACAGAGCTTCTCGAGCTTGTAGACTTTAATATTAAACACTGCAAAGCATGCAACAAGTGTCTACGTAGGACCGAATGCAGCATAAAGGATGATGACATGGCTTTTGTGGCAGATAAAATGCTAAACTCGGATGCAATTGTTCTTGGTTCACCTGTTTACTTTACCAATGTTACCAGTTTGATGAAAGTATTCATGGATCGCACTCGATGGATGCACATGTGCAAAAATCTGCTCGAGGGGAAGATCGGCGCTGCACTTACCCATGCAGGGCTAAGAAACGGAGGACAAGAGCTTACTCAAATGATTCTGGAGAGTTTTCTTCTGCACCATGGTTTTCAGGTGGTCAGTGCCAGAGACCCGGAAAGTAAAATATATAACCTCGGTCCGATGGGAACAATGTTTGATGCTTTGGACGGTGAGCAAATCATATGGAAGCAGGGAGTATTGAAAGATACCTTGGCAGTTAAAATGTGCTATACTCTTGGTCACAATATCTTGCGTAAACTTAAGGAAAATATAAACTAAACCTTAAGAAGTGGTGATGAGAAAGGAGAGAAGAGGCAATGGAACCACTTAAGGGGATCAAGGTTTTGGATTGTTCTACATTGTTGCCAGGCCCATATTGTACTATGATGATGCAAGCCATGGGGGCAGAAATCATAAAAGTAGAACCGCCCTATGGTGATTTCCTTAGGAAGATGCTTCCTGAATGTTTTACATTCCTGAATCGCGGCAAGAAAAGCATAGCAATCAATTTAAAAGAACCCAAAGGCAGGGAGATATTTTACAGGATTGCAGAGGATGTGGACGTATTAGTTGAAAGTTTTCGTCCAGGGGTAGCCAAAAAGCTTGGAATTGGCTTTGAGAAAATTAAGTCTGTAAATATGAAGGTTATATATGCTTCCATCTCAGGATATGGGCAAAGCGGTCCGTATGTCTCCCACCCAGGACATGATATCGACTTTCAGGCCGTATCTGGTGTGGTGAGTGTCACGGGTGAACCTGAAAAGCGGAAGGGAACCCCGGCCGGGTTCCAGGCAGCAGATATAGCCGGGGGTATGTTTGCGTTCGCTTCGATACTAGCTGCACTTCTGGGAAGAGAAAGAGGAGAAAAGAAAGCTGTATACCTGGATGTTTCCATGACTGACGGTCTTGTTGCTTGGATGATGCCTCGAATCACGGAGTATTTCGCCATGGAAATGCCAGACCGCTCTGAATTTATGGCGCGGGGATCTTATGGGATCTTCGAGGCAAAGGATAGAAAGTACCTTTCCCTTGGTGTTGTTGAAGAGCATTTTTGGGAGAGGCTTTGCAAGTTGATAGATGCTACTGATCTTTTGCAAGATCCTGAGTTGAGAAGCTGGAAGGGGAGAAACAAGAATAGTCAAAAGATCTTACCCAGGTTGCGAGAAATATTTTTAACCAAAGAACGGGACAGGTGGCTGAAGCTCTTGTGGGATGCAAACATTCCTGCTGCTCCAGTCAATGAGATAAAAGACATCATTCATGATCCACAGATAAGATTTAGAGACTTAATTGGAGTAGATGAAGAGAATCGATTTGCTGCAGAAAGAACGAAACCGTTCCCCGTCAAAGAATTAATAAGAGATCATGATGACACCTTTGCTCCAAGGCTAGGTGAGCACACGAAGCAGATTTTAAGAGGCTTGGGGTACTCCAATAGCGAAATTGAAAAATTACATGAAAAAGGAGTTATCAAAAGCTTTTCAGGCGAGGAGGAGTAGAATGTTTCTTGAGCTCACGGAAGAACAGAGGATGATAAAAGACACTCTCCGCAAGTTCATGGATAGGGAGATAATACCCCTTGCAAATGAGTATGAACGCGAACGTAAAATAATCACCAAAGATATTTTGAAGAAGCTTGAGCCATTTGGATATGTGGGTGCAGAGATCCCGGAGGAATACGGAGGCTTTGGCCTTGATACTGTAACTTACTGTTTAATGGTAGAGGAATTGGGGCGCGCTTGGGGCGCACTGCGCACTATGGTAACAGTTTCAAATCTCGTTGCCTCTATCATTTACAAGTTTGGAACGAAAGAACAGCGAGAGCAATTCCTTCAACCTTTAATTCACCTCGACTATCTAGGAGCCTTTGCTCTCACCGAACCAAATGTAGGTTCGGATGCCAGCTCTGTGGAGACAACTGCAAGGCGAGACGGAGATGACTACATCCTTAACGGTACCAAAACCCTGATAACAAATGGGAGCATCGCAGATGTGATTTGTGTATTTGCCACTGTTGACCGACAAAAAGGGGCAAAAGGCATAACGGCATTTCTTGTCGAAAAAGATAAAACAACATATCTAACCAGTGACATACCGAAAATGGGTATGCACTCGTCTGTAGTTTCTGAG
>QMLZ01000229.1 GCA_003646995.1 Deltaproteobacteria bacterium
CACATGATCTGCGTATTTAGACCCTCCGATTAGGGTGGGAGAATTCATAGGAACTGAAAGGAGACATGCCGAGTGAGTAGAGACGATCTGATACAATTGGAAGGAGTAGTTACAAGGGCGATGGGAGGAGGCATGATGGAGATTCAATGCGACAATGACATTGTCATAAGAGGGGTGCTTTCGGGAAGAATGAAAAAGCACCGCATCAAGGTCTTGGTGGGAGACCGCGTGCAGATAAGTGTTTCGCCGTATGACACCACCCATGGAATAATTACATACAGATTTTAGGACAATTATATATAATTTCCTAGGAGCCTACACGGGACTCATAGCTTAGCCCGGTTGAAATCTTCCACAAAATGGATAACAGAACCCCACGTGTACGAAGAGACCTCGAATTCCTGCCGGTCCAGCAAGGGGGCAAGAACTATATCCTGGTGCGCGATCACCTGGGGCTGGTGAGCGAAGGCACGGCCCTTCCCCCTGAATTATTCGAACTGTTGACTCTCCTGGACGGTTCGACCACCCTGCGCGACCTGCAGATGCACGTGATGAGAAAAAGAGGGGGAGTGCTGGTAAGCAGGGAGGAGATAGAAAGGATCCTTTCGCACCTTGACGAGAGATATTTGCTTGAATCAGAGCACTATCTTCGAGAGAGGGATCGAATAATCACAGAGTTTTCTGCTAAACAGGTGCGGCCTTGTGCTCACTGCGGAGTTTCATATCCCGGAGATCCAGAGGGGCTCACCAGAAGGCTGGAACAAATCCTGTCACAGGGACAATCAACTCGCCGTGGTCGCGGAACCGTGCCAACGGCCCTGGTTGCACCGCACATAGACCTGGGCGTGGGAGCCGGGGGATATGCTGCTGCCTATAATTGGCTTGGGGATTTTGATGCGAGGTGCGTAATTGTCCTGGGTGTAGGCCACAAGATGATGCAAGGGATGTTTTGTCTGACCGAAAAGGACTTTGACACGCCCCTTGGTAGAGTTACTACTGAAAAGGAAGTTGTGAGGAGGCTGCGTGTTGCCGGTGGAGGGGCTGTAACCGATGATGACTTTCCCCATCGCTCAGAGCATTCTATTGAATTCCAGGTTCTCTTGCTCCAATACCTATCAAGGAACAAGGAATTTTCCATTGTTCCGATTCTGTGTGGGTCGCTTTGGCAAGTGCTTTCCCCTTGCACCCGTGAGGCCTTCCTGTCCAAGGCAGGGGAGTTTATCAAGGAACTCTCTGCGGTAGTGCAAGAAAGGGGAGAGAGCGTACTTGTCGTGGCAGGCGTTGACATGTCCCATGTTGGGCCCAAGTTTGGCCACGAGCGGCCTGCGCGGTACCTTCAAAACGAGACACAGGCCCATGATCGCAGGCTTCTGGGCGCCCTCGTAAATGCTGACGCAAACGGATTTTGGGATGAATCTCAGAGGGTACAGGATCGATTCAATGTCTGCGGATTTTCCGCTCTTGCATGCCTGCTTGAAGTCCTGCCACCGTCAAAGGGCACTTTACTTTACTACGATATGTGGTTTGAGGGGCCTACCCAATCTGCCGTCAGTTTCTGTGCTGCAGGTTTTGTCCGTTGCTGACTTATTTCCTCTCACATATTTCTACGAGTACGCCGTTCGTCTCCTTGGGGTGGATAAAGGCGATCTTGGCCCCACCGGCTCCTTTGCGCGGTTTTTCATCAATCAAGCGGACCCCTTTTTGCTTCAATTCAGCTAAGGCCTCCTCTATGTTTTCCACGCGAAAGGCAATGTGCTGGATTCCTTCCCCGCGAGACTCGATGTACTTGGCCACGGGGCCGTCAGGATGTGTGGATTCCAGCAGTTCCAGCTCGCTGTCCGTGATGGGCAGGAAGGCCACGTTCACCTTCTGGTCTGCCACGTTTTCGATCTCCTCAATTTTCAGTCCCAGTATCTCACTGTAAAACCTCTTGGCCTGGTCAATGCTTTTTACTGCGATCCCGATGTGATCGATGTGCTTGATTTTCATGCGACCTCCTGGTTTTTCCATGCAATAGGATTTCTTTTTCCATTTCGGCAGCAGCCTGTCTCAACAATTGCAAGTCTTGATCATTTAAGGGTGAATCAAAAAAATCCTTCGGCCAATCTCTACCCTCTACCCCATCTCTTTTAAAGCCCTTTGGCGTCAAAATATATTCTATTCTCAAGGTTTGTCAATAGTTCTTGATTTTTATGACGGCGGGTCAGGGTATTTGGTGGGATATTAAATGGATTGATTTTTTTGAGGATTCATGGGAAATTGTGAAAGAATACACAGCTGTCCGGGGCGAGAGATGGAGTAAGTATCACCAATTGATAAATTTGTGAAAAAGGGAGAGGCCATGAATTCCGTACGATTTGATAATTTCGAGAGACTGGATAAAAGGGACCAAGAGACAGTAATGTATTTCTTGAGGCTATTGCTAAATAAAGCTAAATATAGAACGTTAAGAGAAGAGATTGAGCAACGAAGAAGGGAGATTGAGAAAGGAGATACCTTAAACCACAATGAGATATGGGACCAGCTAGATGTTTACAGTTGTCTATGCCAATAAAACATCTAACGAATCATCCTATTGCAGATACAGATTGAGGGTGGGTAACTATAGGGTTCTGTTTGATGTGGATTGGAGCAAGAAAGAGATTCATATTTTGAAAATAGGTCATAGAAGGGATGTATATTGAGGAGCGTAGGAGGGAAGCGGCCATGAAAGACAGGCTCTCCTATTTTTCGGGCGTAGGCCAAAGAGGTGGACGTAATAGCCAGCCAGATTTTGATGAATTTGAGGCCACGGAGCTTTATTGCCCTAAGTGCGGGCAGGCAGTGGCTGTGCGGAAGTCTCTTCTTCTGATTCTGCCCGAAGGGGACAAGTATGAATACCGCTGCCAGAACTGCGGCACCCCTGTGGGCGACAAGCTGGACAAGTCAGGGCAGTTTTACACATTGATTAAGAGATAGCGAATACGTACTATTAAACTGAAGCAAGATGCTTTTTCAGTAGCTTAACAAAAGCCTCAATATCTTCCTCTGTGGTGTCAAAGGAGGTCATCCATCTGACTATGGATTGACCCTCATCCCACACGTAAAAAAATGATTCCTCTTGCAACCTGGGGATGATTTCCCTTGGCAGCTTCACGAACAAAGCATTTATGTCCACGCTTTGGGTTATTTCCACCCCTGGTATATCCTTTATTTCATTTGCGAGCAATCTTGCCATTTCATTTGCATGTCGGGCATTTTCAAGCCAGAGTTCGTCGCTGAGCAGGGTTTCAAACTGCACTGCAATAAAGCGCATCTTGGAGGCAAGCTGTGTGGATTGCTTCCTTATGAACTTGAAGTCCCTGGCGAGCTCTGTGTCAAATATAACGACAGCCTCGCCGAACATCAGGCCGTTTTTCGTACCTCCAAATGAGAGGATATCTATTCCCACGTCCCTGGTGATTTCCCTCAGGCCCAATCCCAGGGAGGCCGCAGCATTACATATGCGAGCTCCATCCATATGTACCCGCATGCCATGGTCATGGGCAAAGGTGGTGATGGCCTTTATCTCCTCGGGTCTGTACACCGTGCCAAGCTCCGTTGCCTGGGTTATGGATACAGCGCACGGTTGGGCATGGTGCTCATTGCCCAGGATGTGGAGAAGAGGTTCTACTTGTTTCACCCTTATTTTTCCATCGCTAGAAGGGAGGGTAAGCAGCTTGCATCCTGTAAACTTTTCAGGTGCCCCACATTCATCCTCATTTATGTGGGCGGTTTGGGCGCAGATTATCGCGTTGAAGGATGAGGTGATGGCCTGGAGGCTCACCACGTTTGCGCCGGTTCCGTTGTAAACAAAATAGACCTGGGTCCCTTTGCCAAATACCTCCTCGAACTTTTTGCAGGCTGATTGGGTATAAGGGTCGTCTCCATAGGCGATTACGTGGCCCTGGTTGGCCTTTATAATTGCATCCATTATCTTCGGATGAGCACCCGAGTTATTGTCGCTTGCAAACCCATGTCTGTCTGTGCTCACCATCTTATCTTCCGATGAAAGCAGTAAGGATTCTTATTACCTTTTTTTCGTGCTTCGGCAATTCTATTTGTCCCCAGGCAAGTCGAACCAAATTACCCTGCTATAGCCTTTAGACCAATTCTTCAATTTGAATTTCTGCAGTCCAGCAAAAAATGTTCTGTTGAATACTTGTATATCGTTTACGCAAAAGGGTATTTTTCTAGTTTTCCAGCTGGGCTCCAGTCTAACACCCTTAAACCTGTATCCAAGGATATAGGCGCTGTCGTAATAGAGGAAGTGCTCGAATATGCCCACTATGGCGTTATTTTTTACTGCTATGAGATCCTTTTTGCCGTCGCCGTTGATATCAGCAATAACTAGTCTTGGATTGAAGGGCACCCTGGGCTGATTGGGTTCCCCCCGGGTCCGTGCGTCCAGATCTATAGCATTATTTGTGCCACCGATTGTTTCATTTTCATGATATAGTACCTCCCCACTCATCGACCATACATGTAAGGAATCCGCCTGGCCCAGCCCGATGATCTCGGGCACACCGTTGTGGTCTATGTCATAGGGGGTGATGGTATAGAATTTGGGATACAAGATATAAGGAAGCTTGGTTTTCTTTACCAAATTCCCATTCTGGTCGTATCCCATTATATAGATGTCTCCCTGAAACATCACTGTGGGAATGGAATTTTGATAGAGGAGATACGGCCTTTTTCTGCCTGGGCTTTTCACTGCCGCGAAGTGCCCCCGCTTATGAAACAGCTTCTTGAATCCATTATTCCACTCGTATGCTGTAGTCTCCACTCCGGTCATATGAAATTCAGTGACATAGATTTCGGGCCTGCCGTTGCCGTCAGTGTCTCCCATGCTTACCTTCAGGAGGTCAATACCCTTGGGCCCCTTGAGCTTGTCAATCAACTTCAAGGTATCCCTCACCATTGTGTACAGGTGAAGCCCCTTTCTGCCGAGCAGGGCTACCTCGGGGTTCCCGTCACCATCCAGGTCGTCCACGTCCAAAGACATCAACTGCATGCGTACGGAAAACCTGTGGGTGGCCTCGAAGCTGCCGGCACCCGGCGCAATGGGGGCAAAAAAGCCCTTTTCCCTCTCTCCGGTCCCGGTCTCCCCAAGGTTGAGGAAGACATCATGTTTTTTCTTTTGGGCTGCAGGACCTTGGCCTA
>QMLZ01000230.1 GCA_003646995.1 Deltaproteobacteria bacterium
CCCACCATGATCCTGGGGATACTTCGGCTTTGGGCGCTGCGGATCCCGTTGAGCTACGTCTTCGCGTTCCCCCTGGGCTGGGGCGACACGGGGGTTTGGTGGGGGATGTCGCTTTCAAATGTCGTCTCAGGCCTGGCGGCCCTGGGGCTCCTTTGGTCCGGCACCTGGCAGCGCCGCGTGGTGGAATGACCACCCCCAAGCCCTAAGGCACCGCCTTTCGTCTTCTGTGGTTGTTTTAGGGTAAACTTTTCCAGCATGGCGAAAGGGGGACAATGCCGAGGGGAAGGAAGAGAGGGAGGAGAAAAGATAACCTCGAGGTAAACGACTTCCGTCACGAGGAAGCCACGCGAAAGAACAACCTACCAGCCGGCTTGGCTTCTATATACGAGGTGCGTGAACGGGGGACAACGCAGTATCAATATGATCCACACTTAGATCCGCAACTGGTTTGGGCTGGCAAGGCGGAGCATACCTCCTTTGAAGTCGACGTAGTTCCGCTGCATATCCACGAGTACATCTCCCCTAAAGCCATCCTCAGAGCCGTGCGCCGACCGGAAGCCTTGCAACTTGACCTCTTCGGTGAAACACCACTTCCTGCGGACCAACAGGTAGAGTTTTACAAACACGAAGTTGGCTGGACTAACCGATTGATCTTGGGTGACTCGCTCCTGGTAATGAATTCACTCTTGGTCAAAGAAGGAATGGCCGGCAAGGTGCAGATGATCTACATGGACCCGCCCTATGGCATCAAATATTCCTCAAACTTCCAGCCCCGTATCGACCGGAGGGACGTGAAGGACGAGGATGTTACTACCTGGTTCCTGTACACCGACTACGACGGCAAGACCTTCCACATCTGCCAAGCGTTCTTCCCCGGCGACAACAAAGCTTGGGAAAAGCTGCAACGAGCGCTGAAAGCAACTATCCCTCCGGAAACTTTCGAGCAAATGCGTGGCGCCGTTTCTTTCCCTTTCAAACCTGGCGAGCACAAACGCATTGCCGTGAAAGTGATAGACTTCCGGGGGAATGAGGTGGTGAGGATAGTACAGGCGGAGTAGTCGAGAACGGAGGCAACAGGTCATGGCAACTGGGAGAATTAAAGTATGGCTTGATCATCGAGGGTTTGGATTTATCGTCACAGAAGGCTCTCCTGATATATTCGTACATATCTCGCAGGTTAATTACAGGCCTGTGCAACCCGGGGATATTGTGACTTTTGACCTGCAATTTGACGCTCAAAGTCGCCCGCGAGCAACGAATGTGAGGAAAGTTGAGCGGGGCACTCCCCTATCAATCTGGGAGGACCTACCAGAGGTTCGAGCAAAGAAAGCACGCGAGATTTTCAGCGAAGCTCTAATTGCCCGTAACGAAAAAGATTATAAGCGCGCTCGCAAATTCTTTGAGGATGCAATCTCACTTAGTCCGGAAAAAAATTTCTTTGATGCCTATGCAGCTATGGAGAAAAATTTGGGTGATTGGGATAAAGTTCGAGAAATTTATCGTAAGGCAAGGCAATATCATCCACACGATGTTTCAATTTTGGAAAGCCTTGCCATGGCCGAAAGAAAGGCCGGAAATCTTGAGAGGTGCATAGAAATTCTGGAGTCAGCATTAAGGGAATACCCAGAGAGAGCCTCTTTACATATAAACTTCGCTCAGGTTCTTGTGGATCAAGCAGAACATACAGGAAGCTTTGAAATTCTTAGCGAAGCTAAGGAACACTTCACAATGGCTGATCAGCTATTCCGCGGCCGTCTCAACATAAAAGAACGCAGACATTATCATAAATTTTGGATTCTTCATCAAAGGCGCAGTCGTCTGGCTTGGCTTTTATTCCGAAATGTAGGCTTTAAGTTTGTCAAGTGGCGTGTCAACTTCCCTCCTAAGGCCAATGCTCCTTCGGATGCCTGGATACTGATGGACCCTCGCCAGAGCAAGTTTTCTCGACCCTATTCCCTTGATGGGTTGGTGCTGCTTTATTGCCACTATGCTCAGGAAATAACTGAATCAGGGGTTCGTAGGGGCGAAGAATGCTTAAAAGAGCGCGCAGCAGAGGACCCAAATGTGAAGCCTGACTTACTCTTCATAGTTCTTCCTGAGATTGAGCCTTTAAAACATTATCTGAGACTTTTGCTTGAAGATCCAGAAAGTCACCCCACAGTAGTGCCTATTGAGGAATCCAAAATCAACGAGATCCTTGCTGATAATAACCCTGAGGCCCTAACCCGCTATCTTGAGCAGCTGTTAAGCGAGTGGATTTTCCGGCGTGACCTTTACAAAGGTAATTTTCCTGTGTCTGGGAGACGATTTTTTGGCCGAGAGAGGGAAATTGGAATATTAAATCAGAGCATTGATGAAGGACGGTCTATGGGAATTTTTGGATTAAGAAAATCAGGCAAGACTTCTTTACTTTACCAATTAAGACTAATCAGGAAAGGAGACATCGTCGCTTATGTTGACCCTGAGGCATCTCCGATAAGTGACTGTTCTTGGATTTGCTGGAGGACTGTTCAGGAGTGGGCACAACAAGTAAAAGCAGATACAAAATCCTTATCTTTGACAAAAGTTCAGTCAGAGGAAAAGCTTCCTGATTGGTCTAAAATATTGAAGGGCTTTTCATCAGATCTGCGAACCTTAATATCCAAGGTTTCGCCAGATGCTAAACTTATTCTCATGCTCGATGAAATTGAGAAAGTGATGCCAACGAAAGGAGAAGGGTGGGCTCATAGTTTGGAATTTTTCCGTTTCTTGAGGGGTGCCGCACAACAGTCCCAGGGAAAGCTTGTTACCATCGTGGCAGGTGCAAATCCGGCCATTTGTGAAATGGCTCAGTGGAATGGTGAAGATAATCCAGTTTTCCAATTTTTCGAGGAGATGTTCTTGCCATTACTGCCAGAAAACGAATGTAGGGAGATGATCGTCACCCTGGGAGAAGGCATGGGGGTTGAGTGGGAAGAAGAGGCCCTGAAAATTGTGTATAGGCTGTCCGGAGGGCATCCTTTTATTACTCGACGCCTCTGCAGTGCTATCGTGAATCGGTTTTCTGAAAGACCTCTCCGCGTCACTTCGAGTATGGTTGAGAAAGCGGAGGTGGAGTTGCTCATGGAAGTTAATGAGTTGTTCAATGAGATAAAGGAGCGCCTACAGCGTGACTACCCCGATGAGTGGGAAGTTTTGGAAGCTATAGCAAGCGGTTTCTCTGTGAGTGAAATTAAGCAACTCGTTCCCACTTACTCCCGGGCGCTTCGTCATCTTGAGGGATATCAGTTGATCGAGCTGACGGAGGATCGGCCGAAATTCAAGATCTCACTCCTGGAAAAGTGGTTAGTGGAGGGATAACTATGCAAAATCCATACCATTGGCTCATCGTCAATCCGGACCTGTTCTATGGGTCCGAGCGATTGAAGATGGTCAAGGAGATCATATCCGGGATATTTAGGTGCGAATCCTTTGCTATTGTCGGTGGAAGGAGATTAGGTAAGACCACTTTACTGCGTCGGTTAGAAAAAGAGATTAGGAGAACCTGTCCAGCCCTCCTTCCGGTTTATATTGACGCGCAGGCCATGCCGGGCGCCTCCTCATCGGGAGAGGCGTTTGAATGGATTCGGGGATGCGTCGAAAACACCATTCACGCGGACTTGACCGGTAACAATCGCCATCTGGGGGGATGGATACCAGCAGCTACAGACAAGGCCAATTGCTTAAAATTAGTGCTGCTTTTTGATGAGTTTGACTCCTTCCGCGAATACGCATGGTGCTCCACCTTCTTCAACAATTTGAGGGCTTTGATACACAATACTCCTGGAATATCCGAAAAATTGAGCGTGGTCGTGGCCGGAGCCAGAACTATGCAAACGTTGCGTGATAGTCCTGGATCTCCTTTGGCAAATGTGCTGACGTGGCGATACTTGTCCTTACTTAATGAGGCTGACACGAAACGAATGGTGCACGAACCTACAGCTGGCCGATTTTCTCCCGAAGTGGGTGAAAGAGTGTGGTCTGAAAGTGGGGGACATCCATTTATTATTCAATTTCTTATGTACCACCTGTGCGAGTGGGAGAGAGAGTTAGGGGTCGAACAAGCCTTAGAAATGGCTAAGAATAAGCTTATAGAAGAACATGACATCCTATTTAGGCAATGGTGGTTCGACCATATTGAGGAGAAGGAACGAGAAGTTTATCGAACACTGCGCAGAGGAAGAATGACCGTAGAACAAATAGCTAAAGATTTAGGCTACAAAGAGAGTATAATTCGTGAGCTTATAAAAACTCTTTTATATATTGGTCTTGTGAGAAGGGAGGAGGGACTCTATGCTATTTCAGGCGAGATATTTGACAAATGGGTGCAAGATAACGATGTCGAGAAACAGCGTGACGAAGTGAAACTTGCGCCAGCAAGTCATTCATTGCACGAGCTATTTGATGAGGTTGAGAAGGCGATAAGGGAATTTGTCACCATTCGGCTAATACAGATTAATGAATTAAAAAACCTTCCCAAAATATTCCCAGACCAAGTCCAGAAAGCTAACGAAATCTACAGGAAGGAACGAGGCGTTGACCAGGATTGTCCTTTGGAGGAGATACTACTATTCAGTGACTTTGCATTTCCTTTCGAGATTGTGCTTAGATTTTGGAAAAGCTTCTACGGAGCATTTTCGCAAACACGCGATAAGATTTTGGGGCGTGATGTAAATAAAGCAAAGCAACGTTTCGAAGAAAGAAAGGAAGTTCTCACCGTAATAAGAAATAAGATTAGACATTCCAGATCGATTACTGATGACGAAAGAAACAAGGCCAGAGTGTTCTGTCGAGACCTGCTTCAACTCCTTCCTAACAAAGAGTGAAAATAATGGATGCTCGTTGATAACCCCATCATCAACTCGCCCTTTGAGGAGCCCGCTCGTTACTGGGCCTATAAAGAGGGGCAGCCGGCCCTGAAGGAAGGCAGGCGGCTGGCAGGTTATTACCTCAAGGCCCGCACACGTGGTCCACAGGCAGCTCTTTTGGAAGAGGAATTTGTCCCCCTGGAGCTGGTGAACACCATCCGCTAGCGGGTGAAAGAGTGGCGGGAAAAGAAGGGATATGCGCCCCTGGAACGGAACCACTTTTGGGGCCAATTTCGGCTAACGTTTTGGGGACAAACCCCTCACTTGCAAGA
>QMLZ01000231.1 GCA_003646995.1 Deltaproteobacteria bacterium
ACATCTGCAAGAGTTTTGTGGCCTACGATGAAGATGCTTTATTCATTGGGAATCCAGCCCTATGCTTATGATAGCCATGCAAATACCGAAATAACCATTGACAAATTTGACATGGCTGTATTCCCGAATGGCCATGAAACTGTCATGGACGACTACATAGATGTACCTACGCTTGATGCTTTCTTAGCTGACGGTGGTGATTTTATCGGTATAGGTGGGGGAGCAAAGATAGTCGGCGTTCAGCTTGACTATTGGGATTCACTTCAAGATCTAACACCACCAGCCACTCATGGAATGGAGTCGATAACAATTTGTGATCCTGATACCGGCGCAGGCACATATTCAGTTGCTTATTGGGATGAGGAAGCTTCCGCTGATGGACATCATTGGGACGGATCAGGCCCAACGTTGCCTGCAAACTATAACCCTATTTCATGGACATCTGATCATGTAGCAGGTCAAGCAGGTGCTACTGCGGTAGCTTACTTTACAAATGCAGGTTCCGATCAAATTTGTATGGTAAAGTATCCATACAGCACTGGAGGCAGTAAGATATTTCTGTCATCAGTAGACCCATCTACGGAAGAGGGAAGCGTTACCGATGGGTGTCAGTGGGATAATGGTGTTAAGGGTTATTCTGACCCAGATTCCGAATGGCCGTTGATTGACAATATTCTCACTTGGATGGGTTATCTGAATCGTTGAGCGGTGGTAATGCTGTGGCCATACCTTTAAAATTAAAGCTTAGGATGCAGCAAACAATGTTGGGGCCTCCAGCACTATTTTTGTAACCGTCGATAATGTTGGCGGTGGTGATATCACCGCCAACAACTGATAGTATCAGTGCTCCATCCAATGGAGCGACTGCAAATGATACCATTGTTTCTCTAATTATTTGAGGTGATTTAAGAGGCTTGCTCGCTGGTGCTCAGACGAAGCGGTTTGAGGGCAGAGGGGATGAGATAAGGCTCTTGAGATCAGAATCGATGATAGGTAAAATTCGTAAGTTCTGTTTTTTATAGGAATTGAAGGCTGATGTTACGATATATAATAAAGCGCTTAATCTGGCTCGCTTTCGTCCTCTTGGGGCTCTGTGCCATCACCTTCACCCTTTCCAGAATTATCCCCTCAGATCCGGCGGCGAGCTATCTGGGTCCCCGCCCGAGACCGGAACAGGTTGAAAAGGTCCGGGTCCAGCTCGGTCTTGACAAACCCCTTTATGTCCAATTCGCCTATTATATGAGAAACCTGGTTCATGGGGACTTAGGTGAATCGCTTCGGACACACCGACCTGTGCTGCAAGGTATTTGGGAACATCTGCCGGCTTCCCTGGATCTGATGATCACCGCTATTTTCATCGCTTTATCGGTTGGTATTCCGCTGGGAGTTCTATCTGCCAAAAAAGAAAACACCACCCTGGACCATCTGACCCGATTGTTTTCTGTAGCCAATGTATCAGTGCCTTCTTTCTGGCTCGCCATGATCTTCCAAATCGTTTTTTTCAGATGGCTGGGGATCTTTCCAATTGGGGGGCGTATCGACACAGTTGTGAATTTGGTCAGTCCCATCAAACAGATCACAGGTTTCTATGCCCTGGACGCTTTGATTACGGGTAACTGGGCAGCACTCAAAAGCACTCTATCTCATCTCATTCTTCCTTCAATCACCCTCGCTGCCTATTCCACAGGACTCATCGCTCGAATGACTCGATCGACTATGCTCGAGGTCCTTCGGGAAGACTATATAACCACAGCTAGAGCTTATGGTATTTCGGAGAGAGAGATCCTGTTCGTTCAGGCCTTGAGAAATGCCCTTGGTCCGACTTTAACCACTGCGGGTCTGTGCTTTGCCTTTATGCTGACAGGGACTTTCTTTGTGGAGCTCATCTTTTTCTGGCCTGGCTTGGGCACCTATACAGTCAATGCCATCTTTCTCAATGATTATCCAGTCATTATGGGCATCACAATAATCATGGCCGTATTTTATGTGGTAGTTAATTTGGCTGTCGATATCCTTCTTGCAGTGGCCAATCCCCGTATCCGGCTTGGGTAGAAGAAAGTTATGGTCATGGAAATCCAGAAAACTAAGCATAACTGGCTTAACAAAGGCAGGGAGTATTGGAGGGGGATGAATCTGATTCTTAAGAACCCCCTCACAACTTTTGGGCTGGGGATCATTATTATTTTGGTTGCAACTGCCCTTCTTGCGCCTTATCTGGCACCCTACCCGGAACAGGGAAGGGGTATGTCAAACCTGAAAGAAAGACTGGTGCCTCCAGGCTTCAGACATCCTTTTGGGACAGACAACCTTGGCCGAGATATTTTGAGTCGTATCATTATTGGCGCGCGTACTTCGTTGAAAGCAGCCATTGCTGTAGTGCTGATTGTTATTGCCATTGGTGTACCTCTTGGATTAATTGCCGGCTATTTCGGAGGGAAAGTTGATGAAATAATCATGAGATTTGCGGATATGATCCTCGCTTTTCCATCTCTCCTTCTGGCCATAGCTATTGTGGCCTCTTTGGGTCCCAATCTTCTAAACGCCCTTATTGCCATTTCTATACCTTGGTGGCCCTGGTATACTCGCCTGGTGAGAAGTCAGGTTATCTCTCTAAAGGAAATGCAATTCGTTGAATCGGCAAGGGCTATCGGTGCGTCCAGATTGCGAATCATGTTTCGTCACATTCTTCCCAACTGCCTGTCGCCTGTTATTGTACAGGCGACTCTTGACATGGGATACATCATTCTCTCTCTTGCGTCTCTTGGATTCTTGGGGCTTGGTACCCAACCGCCAGCGGCAGACTGGGGGGTTATGGTTAGCGATGGACGGGAATTCTTTCTGAAACAGTGGTGGATTTCGACATTTTCGGGGGTAGCCATTTTTTTGACCGTTCTTGCCTTTAATCTTCTTGGTGATGGTGTCCGAGAGGCCTTGGACCCCAAAATAAGGTGGAGATTTCAAAGGAAGTGAGCATGTGGCAGCAGTAACAGTATTATCAATAAGGGATCTAAAGACCTATTTTTATACCCAAGAAGGGGTTTCAAGAGCGGTCGATGGAGTGAGTTACCATGTCATCCGAGGAGAGACACTCGGAGTAGTGGGTGAATCTGGGTGTGGAAAGAGCGTGACAGCTCTTTCCATCCTGAGGCTTATTCCATCACCCCCTGGGAAAATCGTGTCAGGCGAGATTATTTTCGAGGGCCATAATCTTATGGACCTCCCTTTGGACAAAATGAGAGAAATCCGGGGGAACAAAATTTCTATGATCTTCCAGGAACCTCTGACCTCCCTTAATCCGGTGTTCACTATTGGTAGCCAGCTGTCCAAGGTATTCATCCTCCATCAGAATCTAACCAAAAAAGAGGCGAAGAAAAAGGCTATAGAAATGCTCAGTGCCTGCGAAATGCCCTCCCCGGAAAGGATTATGAAAGAATATCCATATCAGTTAAGTGGTGGCATGAGGCAACGTGCTATGATTGCCATGGCCCTTGGGTGTAATTCTAAAGTTTTAATCGCCGACGAACCTACTACTGCCCTCGATGTAACTATTCAGGCCCAGATCCTTGATCTCACACTCCAATTGAGGAAGGAATTTGGAATGACCATGATCTTGATCACCCACAATCTTGGGATCGTTGCAAAGGCCGCCGACCGGGTTGTTGTCATGTATGCAGGGGAAAAGGTAGAGGAGGCGGATGTTTTTTCTCTTTTTGAAAAGCCACGCCATCCTTACACTATTGCTTTGATGAAGTCGATCCCTATACTCGGACGGTCTGAAAAGTTTCTAAAAGAAGTAAAGGGCGTAGTTCCAGCCCCATATCTTGAGATTTCAGGGTGCAAATTCGCAGACCGATGTCCTGAAGCGATGAGGCGCTGTCATAGAGAAAAGCCTCAGCTCAGAGAGGTAGAAAAAGGGCACTTGGTTGCTTGCTTCCGTTAAATAAAAAAATGAAAGAGATTCTCCTGGAAGTAAAAAATTTGACCAAACACTTTCCCCTGGAGAAGACGAGACTCTTCCGGAGGACCCGGTTCGTCTTTGCCGTCAATGGCGTGAGTTTTTCCCTGAAGAAGGGTGAAACCCTGGGGTTGGTGGGTGAATCCGGATGTGGGAAAACTACCACAGGCCGGGCTATCTTAAGGCTCATCGAACCCACTTCGGGTATTGTCAACTTCGAGGGTCAGGACCTTGCCAGGTTCGACAATCGGGAGTTGAAGGCCTTTCGCCGAAATGCCCAAATCATTTTTCAGGACCCTTTTGCTTCTCTCAATCCTCAAATGACCGTTGGTGCCATTGTGGAGGAGCCGTTGCTTGTTCATGGGATTGCCACCAAGGCCAAACGGATAGAGATGGTCGCAGCCGTAATGGAAAAAGTTGGCCTCGATGCTGACTGCATGAGGCGGTTCCCCCATGAATTCAGCGGAGGGCAGCGTCAGCGTATTGGAATTGCCAGGGTGCTTACGCTGAACCCCAAGCTGATCATTGCAGACGAGCCGGTATCAGCCCTGGATGTGTCCATTCAGGCTCAGATTATCAATTTGTTAGTGAGGCTACAGGAAGAATTCCAGATGTCTTACATTTTCATTTCCCACGACTTGGCTGTGGTGGAACATATTTCAAACCGTGTTGCCATCATGTACTTGGGGAAAATTGTGGAAATCGCTCCCGCTAAAGATATATATAGTGAGCCGAAGCACCCGTATACTAAGGCCTTGCTTTCTGCTATTCCTATTCCGGATCCAAAGTCCTGTACAAAGAGGACTATTCTTGGGGGAGACATACCTAATCCAGCAAATTTCCCCTCAGGTTGTGGGTTTCGAACCCGATGTCCCATGGCAAAGAAAATTTGTCGAATTGAACTTCCAAAAATGGTAAAAGTGGGAAAGGACCATTATGCTGCCTGCCACGCCCTTTAATCATACCTTGATTGATGTAAAAGCTCTTAAAAATTCCCTTTGTCTCCCCTTAAAAAAATAAATGGGGTCAGGCTTAACTAAATGAATATTTTTTCCTGTTTTTAGTAAAGGATTTCCGTAGCATATTTATCGCTGTAGCAATTGTCTCATCCTCACGAATTTTCTTCTGCAGCCCCTTTATCCCCTTGCTTATGACTACAGGGTCCCGATTGAAGTGCGCTGCAGTGTCTTTGAAAGG
>QMLZ01000232.1 GCA_003646995.1 Deltaproteobacteria bacterium
AATTTACACAATAGCAGAGGAATGTTTTTCACACTGGTGGCAATTTTTTCTATACTCAACCTTGAAGGGTAGGAATTGAAGGAGGCCTTGATTTGCCTAGTAATAGGGTATAAATTGGCATGTTAGGTGCATGGGATTTTTACCAGCTTGACGCGGGGGAAACAGGGTGAAAAGGGTCTTTAAGTGGCTCATAATCTTTTTCATTATTGTGGGAGTTGTGCTTTGTATCAGCGGCGCAGCGCTGTGGTATCTGTGGTCCAGCAACCTGCCTTACATAGGGACCCTTAAGGACTATAACCCGCCCATTATATCGACCATATACAGCAGTGACGGTGAAATAATCGGCAGGTTTTGGGAAGAAAAACGCATAGTCATCCCTCTGGACCAGGTGCCGAAGCACGTGATTCACGCATTTGTGGCCGCCGAAGATTCACGGTTCTTCGAACACAGGGGTGTGGATTTTGTTGGTATACTACGAGCGCTCATAAAAAATATTACGGCCGGGAAAATAGAACAGGGCGGGAGCACCATTACTCAGCAAGTGACTCGATCCCTTCTTCTTAAAAATACCAAGCGCACCTACCGTAGAAAGGCTAGAGAGGCCCTTCTGTCCATTCAGATCGAGAAGAACTTCTCCAAGGAGCGGATTCTTTTCCTGTATCTCAACCAAATCTACTTGGGGCATGGGGCATATGGAATAGAAGCAGCAGCCCGCACTTATTTTGGGAAATCGGCCCAGGACCTTGACCTGGCAGAGGCCGCCATGCTGGCCGGATTACCTCAGGCCCCTGCCAGATACTCTCCTGTGACCCATTATGAAAGGGCCAAGGCGAGGCAGCGGTATGTATTGGAGAGGATGAGGGAAGAGGGGTATATAACCAAGGAGGAAGAGGAGCGGGCCTACAATGAACCCTTAGAGATATTGGAAAACGAAGAAGACTATTTCCGCAGGGCCCCCTATTTCACAGAATATGTCCGTCAATACCTGCTGAAAAAATACGGCAAGGCAAGATTGTACAAGGGCGGCCTGCGGGTCTACACAACCCTTAACCTTAAAATGCAAGAGGCGGCTCAAAAAGCCCTTAAAAAAGGTCTTGAGGAGCTGGACAAAAGGGAAGGTTACAGGGGGCCGTTAAGGCATCTTGAGGAAACCGAGGTTTCTTCCTACAAGCAGGAATTATTGAGCAAACAGCCATTGCCCATTCTAATGCAGGGGGGTAAGGCAGAGGCCCTGGTTGAAAAGGTAGACGATGATAAGTCCCGCGCAGAGCTCTGGATATTAGGCCAGAAGGCTGTTTTGCCTCTGTTTGAAATGAAATGGGCACGAAAGCCTGACCCCAAGGTTCCATATTACAGGGCCCGTGTAAGGAAGGTTTCGGAAGTCCTCAGCCCTGGCGACGTCATCCTTGTAAGGCTCAAGAAGAAGGCAACCAAACCTTTCTCGTGGGTGGCCTCGTTGGAGCAGGAGCCACTTGTCCAGGGAGCACTGCTTTGTATGGAGCCGGGCACTGGAAAGGTTCGAGCAATGGTGGGCGGCAGGGATTTCTTTGTGAGCCAGTTTAACCGAGCCATTCAAGCGAGGCGCCAGCCCGGATCAGCCTTTAAGCCAGTCATATACTCGGCCGCCCTTGACAAGGGAATGAGCCCTGCCGATGTAATCATGGATGCCCCCTTTGTCGCAGACAATGGTGAGGATGAGAAGGTATGGAAACCCAGAAATTACAAGGGTAAGTTCTTTGGCCCTACTATCTTGCGCACTGCCCTGGCCAAGTCCAGAAATGTTATCACGGTTAAGATACTGAGAAAGATAGGGATAGATTACGTTATATCCTATGCCAGACAACTGGGGATACAGTCCCCTTTGAACGAGGACTTATCACTGGCACTGGGATCCTCAGGCCTTTCACTGCTCGAACTGACGAGGGCTTACTGCGTCTTTGCCAACCAGGGATTTTTACCTAAACCCATATTTGTTGAGAGGGTAATGGACCGCAATGGTGAGGTAATCGAAGAAAACCACCCCGAGTCCGAGCAGGTCATCTCAAGACAAACTGCTTACGTTATGACAGACCTTCTGAAGGCCGTTGTCAATGAAGGCACAGGATGGAGGGTCAAGGCCCTTCATCGGCCTGCTGCTGGCAAGACCGGCACCACAAATGACTTGAGGGATGCATGGTTTTTGGGCTATGTCCCCCAGCTTGTCACCGGCGTTTGGGTCGGTTACGACGATCGCACCCCCATGGGTAAGGGGGAGACAGGGTCCAGGGCGGCCAGCCCCATTTGGCTTTATTTTATGAAGGAAGTGCTTAAGGACACCCCTGTCGAAGACTTTGCGGTCCCTGAAGGGGTAGTGTTTGCCAAGATCGACGCCAAGACCGGATTGCTTGCTAGTCCATTCTCCAAGAAAACGGTATTTCAGGCCTTTCGGGAGGGTACCGAGCCTAGGAAGTACAGCCCCCGGCCCGCCGCACCCAAGACAGGTGAGTTTCTTATGTATGACATGCAGGGTGGGACGTAGTAAAGGTGCTAGGCGGGCATCTCCATCTTGTCCATGCCCTCCGGCGACAGAACCTTATCAATGTCAAGCAGGATCTTAACCTTTCCCTCCGGCTTGGCCATGCCTAGGATAAAGTCAGTGTCAACTTGCGTTCCAAAGGTAGGGGTTTGCTGAATCTCTTCAGCGCTTATGTTTGAGACCTCAGATACAGAATCTACTACCAGTCCCATGATTCCTGCTGACTCACCAATATTGGCCTCCACCACTATTATACAGGTCCGATCATTGTAATCCAGGGGTTCCATGCCGAATCTAAGCCGCAGGTCCATGATAGGAATAACCCTCCCCCTGAGGTTAATAACCCCCTTTATGAAAGAGGGCGCCTTGGGTACAGGAGTTATAGGAACGAGGCCGATTATTTCCTTCACCTTGAGTATAGCTATGCCATATTCCTCGCCAGCCAAGGTAAAGGTTAAGTACTTTCCGGCCAGGTTTTGGAGGACTTGGTCACTGTAATGAACTGCTCCCGAAGGTTGTTCCATTCCTCGCCTCCTGGTTCCTCAATAGTCGAGATTTTTTAGGTTTGGAAGAATTCAAGATCCATGCCACACGAATACTAAGCGGGGGACACAGGAAGGCTGCGACGGAAAACAGCTCATAACCCGTGGGCATCTCGGTTTCGGCAGGCCTTTGAGGGCCACCGGGTACAGGCTGGGCGGACCCGAGCACCGTCAGTTTTCTGACTAGTTTGACTCGAGATCCTTAACTCCCTGGAGGATAGTATCAAAAAGTTCTTGGATATCCTCCTTTTCAATGCAGGAAAATGCCACCCTTAGGTCGGTCTTGCCTATGGAGATGAGGCCCACCCCGTACTTGTCGAGGAGGTGAACTCTCAGGGGTTCGGCTTGAACGGTTTTCAGCTTCAGACACATAAAGTAGCCTGAGTTAAAGGGATATGCTTCCCATGCCTCACTGTATTTAGGGTTTGATAGCACCTGCTTGATCTGCCTGGCTCTTTGCATAAGGATCTGGTATTTCTCCTGTTTTTCGTGTTCGTACTCCGGATCCTTCATGGCGTTTAAGATGATCTCTTGGCTCAAATGGGAGGCATTGGAAATGGACCCCCTGACAGCACCGGCGGTCTTTTTCTCTAGTGCTTCATAGACCGGGCCTATCGGTCCTTCAGACCAGCACCCATAGGTTATGAAACCCACTCGGAGGCCCCAAACGTAGTCCTCTTTGGTCGCACCGTCCAATTTTACGGCAACAATCTTTGGATCCAGCCCTACTAAATAGGAGAAAAGTGACTCCTTGAGCACATCGTCTTCGTAAAACAGTCCGAAGTAGGCCTCGTCCGTTATGGCGATGATGTTCACCCCGCTAGATGCAATTTCAGCCAGGATCTCCGCAATGGCTTTTCCCTCGTCCGCAGTGATGGTGTATCCTGTGGGATTGTTAGGGAAGTTCAAAATAGTTGAAATTTTTCCGGTTTCTTGGGCTTCTGATTCCAGTACGTGCTTGAATCCCTCCAGGTTGAATTTGCCCTCAGAGTCAAATAGGGGAAAATTAACTATCTGGGCCCCCTTTCTCACCCCGAAGATCAGGTTGTAATTACCCCACATTTTGTCCGGCAGCACAATGACATCTCCAGGATCTATCCACAGATCTCCCACCACGCTGAGGGCATGGGTTACCCCGTTTGTTACAATGGGAAGGCTGATTTCCTTGTCCTGGAGAGATGGGTTTTTCTTGAAAAGGGAGTCCTTCCAAGCTTCTCGCAAGGCCGGGATCCCGAAGGAGGGCGCGTATGTGAGGGCCTGTTCGGGTTCAAGACCTGCAATACAGGACATAACAGATCTGAGATGCATTGTCCGGCCTTTTTCTGTGGCCATACCTATTGTTGCGTTGAATCTGTGGGCCTTCTGTTTGGCTTCGGCGCTTTGGGACAATATTCCCTTGGGGAAAAACAGGGATTTTCCGACTTGGGAAAGCATCTGGTAAATGTGAACGTTGCTTTCCCTTATGATGTCGTTGAGTTCCTTAGCTATGGGGTTCATGACCTTCACTCCTTAGGTGATTTCTGTATTCAAGATGATAAAATGGGGTTTTTCTTATAGGGCTCCAAGACCTCTTGTCAAGTAAAACCGTCAAACCGTTTATACTTGACTTGGAAGCAGTGCTCCATTTATATAACAACGGACCTAAGAGTGAGTGACGGCAATATTTTTACCGTAACCGAAAGGTAAGGTTTGCCCCTACGATCAGGATAGAAAGTTCGGCAATAACAACTCTAATTGGCCATTCACTTGCAATTTAGGGAAGAAAGGTGTGGAAATGAGAGATGTTGTAATAGTCAGTGCATGCAGGACTCCTATTGGTGATTTCGCGGGTTCCCTCAGCACCGTTTCAGCAACTGATCTGGGTGCATTAGTGATCAATGAGGCTATATCCAGGGCAGGAATATCCAAAGAGGATGTGGACGAAGTTATAATGGGCTGTGTCTTGCCCCACGGCCTGGGACAAAACCCCGCCCGGCAATCAATGGTTCGGGCCGGTTTGCCGTGGGACGTGGGAGCCATAACGGTCAATAAGGTCTGCGGATCCGGTTTGAAAGCAGTAATGCTGGGA
>QMLZ01000233.1 GCA_003646995.1 Deltaproteobacteria bacterium
GCGCGTTTTCATTGGTAATCCGGTCATGGGGATGATTGTATGCAAAGGGATAGGGCGCGAGACCTCGGTTTTCAAAAGGATAGCCCTGGTACTGGACCACCAGGATCCCTCCTTCCCTCACATATTCCAGGAAACGAGTGGCATAACTCCTTAAGCTTTCTCTCAACACATATGCATTAGGACCAATGACCACAGCATCAAATTGCTCTAAGGCCAGGTAGCCTATGTCTTGATCAGCAAGCATGTGGAATTTTGCACCGAACCCTTCCAGTGCCTCTGCGACACCTTCCTCCATTCCCTTAACATAAGCATACCGAAAACCCTCCACAAATTTTGCGTCGATAACATGGACATGGACTTCAGCCGGTGAAAAAATCAGTGCCTCCTTCAGACAGTTACTTTCATCAGGTAATCTGCTTAAGCCAGGAGGTCCTTGTCGGACAGACTCAACAGTTATTGAATAATCCCTTTCCTCGGTTTGAACGACATACCGCAGACCAGATCGCCCTACCATGAGCTTTTCCGGGGTATTGACCTTATGCCTAAATGTTTGGCTTTCGCCAAACTTTTGCATTGAAACCTGGGTCCTCTTGGGTTCTATTGTCCATCCTGCTGGCGCTATTAATTCCAAGTTCCCATGGATCGGTCGGTCGCTGTTGTTTCTTGCAATAACCTGAAAATCCAAAGTGTGGGCCGAATGGATCTTCCTTAGAAATATTCTCTTTTTTTCGCAATGAATAGAAACTGGAGGTATCACAGCAAGAGGTAGCTCCCTAAAACCACCAAGGAACGCTTCTCGGCATACTATGGGAACCTCTAAGGCAATTCGCCCTTGCTCCATTTGAACCTCACACTTCATCTGCGCAGGCCAGGGGCCCAGCGGCTCACCGTGGAAATTTCCTTTGGGCCGGCGGTACAGATATCGATCTCTTGGTTCCGAGAGCCAATAAGGTGTCGTAAAGGCAGCCTGTTTCCCCACCTCGAGTTGAAATTCTTGCATTGCAAGAGTTGGATAAGTGCAAAGAGGTTCGCTTACTTGGGCATCCCATCCTGCTGGTACCAAGGGATAGAACTTAATGCCCCTTAATCTCACACCTGTCTGGTTCCACAGTCTGGCAGTCTCTGCCACTTTATGGCCAGGAATAACCCGTGGCCGCTCGCACAGACATTCTAGCTTGAGCCCCAGGACGCCAGCTACTGAACTTTCAAAGGCCTTTTTTCCCCCTCCCAAATACCTTGCCAACGCCGCTGAACTTTCAATGCCAGACTCTTCTATCAGCTTTTGTCTGGCTGTCTCAAGTAGAGAAGCACAAGATAATAACAAAGAAGAAGCTGTTTCTGGGTCCTTGCTCATGAATGCGTCAAGGGCTTCTGCAGCTTTATGCTTTACCTCTACCAGTGTGTTGTTGACAGGTAATGGATGCCCCTTATAGTAGTAAGTACACAAGCCACTCATTGTTGGGTCAAAGCCATCAAAGAAGCTAGTTTCCTTGTTAGGCACGTCCACTGTTGTTCTGGACAACTTGTAATAATAGAAGAAGTCCCCTGGACAGGGGGCAAGTCCCATCCCTTGGGTCTTGTGGCTATTGTAAGCCATCCAAGCCTGCTCCTGGTAAGTGGTGCCGGCGATGGGATCAAATTCACCAGTGTTTATTCTTAGTATTCCTTTTTTCTCAAATGCGGGATTATACCTACCAGTTAGGTTCAGTGCTCCTCCAAATGTCAGGTCTCCACCACTGTTGTTCATCGAATGATATAGCTTGAGAGGCTGCCAGGGTGCCAACCCTTCAAGTTTCAACTCAGGAAAACTGCTAGGGTCACCTGCCGCATCAAAGGCCTGGAGAGTGGCTGCGCCCACTGCTTGATGCTGGCCATGAAGATCGTCCTCTCCGCCAGTCCACCTACAAACAACAATTTGGGCCTGAACGAATCTGATTGCCCTCACTATCTCGCGAATGAGCGCTTGTTTTCCCCACCTAGAAAAAGTGTCCTCTGCATTCTTGGAATAACCGAAGTCAATAAAAGGTCCGAATAGGCATTTCCCTCCATCCACATCCCGGGCGGCCAAGCTTTCCCATGTGCGATAAACACCCAGGGCTTCATCCCTGTAAGGCCCTATCCTATTTTGTCCGCCCTCACCTCTCGTGGCTGACCAATACACCACCCGAACACCGAATTTTCTGGAAAGATATGGTATTAAGCCAGCATCCTCGTCATCTGGGTGGGCACCAATATGAAGGACATTGCAGGCCATGGGCAGGCCCCTGAGCTTGTAAAGCAAGCTGCAATAGGCCTTATCACCCAGGCTTCCTCCCATGACATACCCTTATTGCGACACAACAATCCATTGTTTATGATAAAATTTCACTGGGAATAAGCCTAAAGATCAATAGATAATTATATTGTCATAGATGAGCATTCAGAGATGCAAAATTCAATTCGGAAAAACCCATAATTCTAAGGTGGAAATTACCTACTAAGAATATTATGAGTTTTTGGATTGATTCAGGGGAACAATTATCACGGCTTTAGTACCATACCCGGGCTCTGAACGTACTCGAAACATGCCCCCCATTGCCTGAACTCTCACTCTTATGCTGAATAGCCCAAATGCGATGGTAGTAATACCATAAAAGTGCGATTTGGAGACCTCGAAACCAACTCCTTCATCTATCACGTCGACTCTAAACTTTCCTTTCTCCCTCTTAAAACTAACCAATGCGATGTCGGTTTCAGCATGTTTTGCAATATTAGCCAGGAGTTCCTTAATCACCTGAAAAAGAAGCACCTTTACCTCAAGGCCCAAAGATTTTGGTTCGGCCTTTCCGGTTACCTTCACTTTTACCCCATTTCGTTGTTCCAGTCTTTTTGCCAGCCATTTTATCGCTGCAACCAAACCTATTTCATAAAGAATAGGCGGACTGAGCTCGGAAATGATCCCCCGGGTGCTCTTTATTCCTTCCTCAATTAGAGCCTTTATCTCATCAGTGCTTTTGAGCAGCTCCGGATCTTTGATCTTTTTCCGTAATAGATCTGTTTTGATTTTCGCAAAAGCAAGTGTCTGGGCCACGGAATCATGGAGTTCAGCGGCCGCCTGTCTCCGGATACTTTCCTCTGCCAAGGATAGCTCTGAGGCAAGTGCCTGCAATTGTTTTTGGTGTTCAAGCAACTCCTTGTTGACCCTATTGAGCTGTGCCGTGCGGTCTTTCACACGTTTTTCAAGCTCTTCCCTTGATTGCTCAAGCAGCAGTTCCAAATCCTTACGCCTGCTGATGTCTCGTGCAATGCCCAATATGCCTACAAGCTGACCATCTACAAACACAGGTCTGCTATTGACTTGGACCCACCTCTTTTTCTTTCCCTTAGACGTGTACTGTATCTCATGAGGTGGTAATGCTTCACCTGAGAGAAATCTTGCGATGCGTTCCCTTTCTACGGCTCTGTATTCCTCTGGCACAAGCTCGAACCCGTGCTTACCGAGGAAACACTCTTGAGGCAGTCCCAAAGTCTTTGCAAAAATCTTGTTCACATATAAGAACCGCCCATTAGTGTCTAAGAAGTATGCGCCGTCATTTATATTTTCGGCCAAGATTTTACAGTTTTCTATAAGGTTTTTGGCGGTTCTGGCTATCTTTGAGGTATGCTCGTCGTTGCCGTGGGCACTTGTGGCTCTGATCCCTTGGTGAGGCGTGTACTCGGTCATGGTTCACCCCTTGTGGGTGTTGCGGGTTAAAGCCTTGCACAAGTGAAGCCTTGGGGCCTCGCAGCCACTTCTTAACAAGTACTGCTATGGTGCTTTCTATATGGAAGGACAAATTTTATCGCTAACAGTGATACGGGTGTAACTGAAACCTTTTTCTACACCATCCTCTCATAAGGAAGTAACACTTATCGATCCAACGTTTTGGTGAATTCGAATAAACATTACCCAAATTATACAAGAATAGCAAGCTATTTTCTCCCATGCTTGTGGACAAGATTTTGAAAGCCAGAACCCTATCACTAACAAACCTTAAAATGTTGCCCGCTGGCGGCAACCTCCTATGTATCTTTCTTGTCGCAGCTGTTGTGGAATATCTGAGACGGCCTCCTTGGGATCAGGAATCTCTTCCCTAAGGTGTATCTGCATCAGAGCCCCCAGGTCATCTTCAGAGAAGGGCCGCTTTCCTACTACCATCTCATAGGCTGTTGTGCCCAAGGCATAGAGGTCTGTGCGGGGCTCGATTGGGTCGCTGTTAATCTGTTCGGGGGCCATATAGTACACGGTGCCAATGAAATCAAATATCTCACTACCCACGGGGGCTGCCACCCCGAAATCAAGAATCTTTACCTGTCTGTTGGGCAGTATAAAGATATTGTCCGGTCTTATGTCCTGGTGAATTATCCCTTGGGAGTGGGCATAACTTAGCCCCTGACATACCTGCATCAATATGCTTACTATCTGACCATAAGATAGATTCTGGCCTTGTTTCAATAAATCGCTGAGAGCAAGCCCTTCGAGGAGCTCCATAATAATGAATATTGTCCTGAAGCGCTCTTCAATGTCGTACACTCGTATTATGTTTGGATGGTCGAAGCTCGCTATGAGCCTTGCTTCGTTTCTAAAGTTTCGTTGAAAATCAGGATCCATGGCTAGGTCATGTTTCAACATTTTGACGCACACGGGCATATTGAGTCCAGAATGAATACCTTTGTATACTATGCTGTACCCCCCGCGTCCAATGATATCCGTGATCAAGTACTTCCCGATTTGCCGCTCTGCTGTTTCCTTACTGGTAGCAAATCTCTATGACACAATGTCCGTGAGAAAAACTCGAAAATCCGGGAACTGGGAGCTGATGGAGTCAATTTGATCCTTTGTCAGCCTCCACGCACCATCCTCGTTTCTGCGTCAACGTGGGCGCTTGTGGGCTTTCCTGTAAGAAGAGACATCTCGCCAAGAATATCACCCGGACCTCGGCGGCAAATCAGTGTTGTCACACCGCTCTTTTCCACGTTTATTTTACAGGTGCCCTCTTGTATCACATAAAACTTGTTTCCCTCTTCCCCTTGCGTGATCAACTTTTCCCCAGGGTTTACCACTACTCGAGTTATGTTGTTGAGC
>QMLZ01000234.1 GCA_003646995.1 Deltaproteobacteria bacterium
CAGGAGACAGAAGGCGGAAGTTAGAAGACAGGGTAAAACAAGGAAGGGGCTAGGCCGAACATGGAATACAAGATCGCGGTTATTCCGGGTGATGGAACGGGGCCGGAGGTAATAGCAGAGGCAGTCAAGGTGCTCAAGGCACTTGGCAAGAAACACAATATATCCTTTGATTTTGTTTACTATGATCTGGGTGGTGAACGATACATTAAAACCGGGGAGTTGGTCTCGGACAAGATCGTTAAAGAGTTAAGGCAAGCCGACTCCATTTTGCTAGGGGCCATCGGGCATCCACAAGTGAAAACCGGAATATTGGAGCAAGGGATACTATTAAGGCTTCGCTTTGCCCTTGACCTTTACATCAACCTCCGTCCCGTTGTATTGCTTCCAGGAGTTGAAACTCCTCTAAAAAATAAGGGCCCAGAGGATATTGATTTTGTTGTTGTGAGGGAGAACAGCGAGGGAGCCTATGTTGGGGCCGGCGGCTTTTTCAAAAAGGGTACAGCGGATGAGGTAGCTGTTCAAGAATCTATAAACACACGCAGGGGGGTGGAGAGGTGTATCAGGTATGCATTTGACTATTGCGTGCAAAGAAATAAGAAGCTCCATGTGACGCTTTGTGCGAAAACCAATGTGCTCACGTATGAGTCAGACTTATGGTTCAGAACATTTGAGGAGGTGGCGAAGGATTACCAGGAGGTAAGTACTGACTACCAACACGTTGACGCTCTTTGCATGTGGATGATAAAGAATCCCGAGCGTTATGATGTAATTGTCACAAACAATATGTTTGGCGACATTATTACAGACATAGGTGCAATCATCCAAGGTGGACTTGGCATAGCAGCCGGTGGTAATATCCATCCGGGTGGACCAGCAATGTTTGAACCCATTGGAGGCTCAGCACCAAAATATGCCGGTAAAGGCAAGATTAACCCCTTGGCCGCCATATGTGCTGCCCAGATGATGACAGAATACTTGGGCGAAAAGGAAGCTGCAGAGCATTTATTTGGCGCCATTGCTAAGGTGGTCGGGGATGACATCAAGTCCCTGGAAGCGGGAAAGATGGGATATACTACAGCGGAAGTAGGAGATTTGGTGGTCGATAAGCTCGTATGATCGAGAGACAAGGCCAAGAGATGGATGGTTGCTATGAAGACTCCACGTATTTGGATTTCCCGGCCTTCTCCCAAAGGCCCTCGTAATATTGTGTTATGGTGAGAGATAGTCAATTGCGTTTATCGAGGTGGCGCAGTTAGTGAAAAGAAAGCGAGGGTGAGGAGGCATGGAAACCGGCATTTTCAGTAGCCCTGATCAGCGGTGGATAAGGATCCTGGATAAGTACCTCGGGGAGTTTGGCATTGCGCTGCCGGAGTTTCCGTCTGTGCTTGACGTGGCATGTGGGAATAACGCCACATGGAACTATCTTGCCCTGGTGGGATACTTGGGATCAAAAAACCTGGGCGTCCCCCGTTACGTGGCTATTGACGTCAGCGAAGAAGCCTTTGCCAAGGCAAAGGAGGCGCTTCAAGGTTTAGCACACTTCATCAGCTGTGATGCGAGGGACATGCGCCGTTACGTTGAGGGGCCGTTTCACTTAGTTCTGTGTCAGCACCCTCCATTAACCATATCTAAGAAAGGACCGAAGATATGGGAGGAAATCTTTGAAGAAGTCTCGCTTATACTAGATCCCCAAGGCTGCATGGTGTTGACCAGCTTCTGGCTTAATGACCATATTCCTGCTCAGATCTGTGTTAAAAAGGCGGGGCTCGAGATCCTTTACAGTGGTAAGAATGCCTTTGGGGGCAAGATCTTCGACAGATCCGAAGATGGGGAAGAACTTCGGTACGATAAGTACGTCCTTGTGGCGAGGAAGGCCCGGTCTTGATCTATGGCGGGTTCCAATGGGAATCGGGGCGTGATCCTATGCGTGACGTGACCATAGCATGCATTTGTATGCATTCGGAGGTAGGAGAGGTTGAAAGGAACCTGACCCGAATAAATAGATTTATTGATCGGGCAGTATCCGAAGGAGCGGAAATAGTCTGTTTTCCCGAATTATCCGTATCAGGATATCTGCTCAGGGCCCCTGACACCATTTACGATGAGAGTTACAGCCAAGAGATAATCAGTCGGGTCCAGGAAATGGCAAAGCAAAAGGGCGTGGTTTTGTTGGCAGGGCTAGTGGAGATAAAGCAGCCGGGAAAACCCTATATCGCCCAAGTGGTGGCCGGGCCGAAGGGCCCTCTGGGAATCTATAGAAAAACTCATTTATCTCCTATGGAGCAGGGGGTTTTCCAGCCAGGCCATGAAATACCGGTATTCGAATACGAGGGTGTGGTATTTGGGGTGCAGCTGTGCTGGGAGGCTCATTTTCCTGAGATCAGCACTATCATGGCACTCAAGGGAGCTGAAGTTCTATTCATGCCCCACGCATCCCCTCGTACCGGACCACAAGAAAAACTCGAGAGTTGGCTCAGACATATGAAGAGCAGGGCATTCGACAATGCCGTTTATGTGGCAGCTTGCAACCAGGTGGGTAAAACACGAGAAGGGTATGTTTTCCCGGGCGTGGCAGTAATAATTGACCCAGCCGGACGGGTGATAGCGCAGCGGGGTCAAAAGCGCGAAAGTATTGTCTTGGCAACTCTTGAAGCGGCTAAGACAGAAGAAATCAAGAAAAGTAATATCAAATATTTCTTACCCAATCGCCGACCGGAGTTGTATCGGGCTTTGCTGAAAAAGAAGCCATATTGAGAACACGCAGTGGTGTTCAACATATTTGCTGAATAAGACTGAGAAGACTAAAAAGCGCAAAAGACCTCTTGGCCTTTTGCGCTCCTGCTAGTATGACAAGATGTGTTGAGGATATGATTAAGTTTAAACGCAACCGGTGGGCTTGGGTAATCCAGCCATCTTACAGGCTCCTTTACCTGGGCCGGAGGGGAAAAGTTCGTAGATCTTCTTGAGCTTAAATCCAGTGACCTTCGAAAGAATCCTTACCATCGGGGCAATACCGTTCTTTTTGTAATAGTCTTGCAGCACCTTGATGACCTTCCAATGCTCGTCGGTCAGCTCTTCGATTCCTTCTGTCTGTTTCACGTGACGGACCCAGGCCTCGTTCCAGTTCTTGAAGTCATCAATGAAACCGTCCTCATCAACGTTGAAGGTATGGCCTTCGAATTCTACTGTTGGCATAGTGACTTTCCTCCTTTTCTATTTTGGTATGCGCTTTCTTTCACAAATTTGTTTGAATTAGCACTTATAAACAAAAAAATTTTTTCTGTCAATTCCTCTTTTACGTTAGTTTAAAATTTTTCCGAGCCTTATACGAGGCCGCAAGCCTAAATATGCGCTTGGCCCATCTGGGATCATCCCCGGCATGGATATGGGTGTAGGTGGCCAATAAATTTTTCTTCTGCAGTCCATCCCGCTTTCCATCTATGCCATTACCCCTGACGACGCGGAATACCGTCTGAATACTTCTTTTTTCTTTGAAAATTGCCTTAGAATAATGAAATTCGTGCCCTTTTAACTTTTCTCCTGCCACATAATATGGGTTATCTACAGTTGTCTCAAGAATGGTGTACCCGTGTCCCTGGGGTTTTTTCTCCAACATAAATACGACCGGCAGGGCACCCACCATTGGGAAGGACCTGTCTCCCAGCACGAGTTCCTCACCCATAAACATGAAGCCCCCGCATTCGGCGTAAACGGGCAGCCCCTCCTCAATACGTTTTCGCAAGTTCTCTCGGAATCCGGAATTCCTAGCCAAGGCTTCGGCCTGAGTTTCAGGAAATCCTCCTCCTATGTAAAGCGCGTCAAGATCCGGTAAGTGCTGATCCCTGAGGGAATTGATCAGAAAGACCTCAGCACCTTGATCCGCAAGGGATTCCAAATTCTCTGGGTAATAAAACCAGAATACGCTGTCTCTAATGACCCCTATCTTTGGTCGCTCACCCGTCGAAGGTCGTTGCTTTCCATTGTTGGCCTTGCCAGCCAAAGGGCTAGGGGAAAGTGGACCCGCCCTGGACATTATTTTCATGATTTTTTCTGTGTCAAGGTTGTCCTTTACCAGGGTCTTGGCCCAGTTGATGGCTTTATTGGCAAGGGCGCTCTCGTGATGTGGCACGAGCCCCATGTGTCTTTCTGGAAATGGATTCTGTTTGGTTCTTGGAATAGCCCCTACTACCGCAATATCGCAGTAATATTCTATAGTTTGCCTTATCAGTTCCTCCTGCCTTCTGGTGGCCACCCTATTAACTATAATACCGGCAATCTCCAGGTCTGGATCAAAACTTTGGCATCCTTTTACCAGGGCGGCGGTTGTACGGGTTACCATTGTGGCATCTACAATTAATAGGACAGGCGAGGTAAGTATCTTAGCGAGTTCAGCCGTACTACATGTTCCTTCCAAGTCTAATCCATCAAAAAGGCCTCTATTTCCTTCAATTAATGAATATTGGGCCCTGTTAGCATTAATTAAAAAAGAATGAATAATTTGGTCCCTTTTCATTAAAAATGGATCGAGGTTGTGGCAAGGAGTCCCGGCAGCGAATGACAGCCAGCCAGCATCAATGAAATCCGGGCCCTTCTTGAAGGGGCTAACGGCAAATCCCATTTCGCGCCACAGGGCCAGAAGTCCCAGCGAGACTATGGTCTTTCCTGAGCCTCCCCTGAGAGCGGAGATTGTAATACGAGGCAATTCCAAATTCATAAGATCCCTGTTAATAGTGTGAGAGACATTCTATGTTGAGCAGATAGTGCTTGGGACAGCTATTGTCAATATAAATTATGATCGTTTTTTTGTTGACAAGAATGGAATGATTTGACTATAAAAGCATCCTTAAATGTTTGAAAACTAAACTAGTTCCAATATTCACAAATAGTTATCCATTTGTGTGGACCAACCTGGGTCCGGAAAACTATAAATAAGGAAAGCAGACAGTTTGGGGTGAAACTTCTTGGGAGGAGGTGAAGCACAAGCAATCTGGTTTTTGGTTGTTTACAACTGCGCAATAGACCAAAAATTTCAATAGCAGAAGGAGGCGTTCATAATGGCTTTTGAACCGAAGGAACCACAAAAAGAGCTAAAGTA
>QMLZ01000235.1 GCA_003646995.1 Deltaproteobacteria bacterium
ACCATCAGATAAGCCATTTTACCACTTACCCTGTGATAGCCGTTCCATTCGAGACACCTGAGGGTGGTTTTACCATCGAGGTATGCATAGAGGAGTAACCCTGAAAGTAGAAAAGGAGGGTACATGAACTTAAGTATCACCATTCTGGTAGTTGATGATTTTGCAACAATGCGACGGATAGTGAAAGGAGTTTTAAAGAAACTGGGCTTTAGAAACATAATAGAGGCCGAGAACGGCAAGACAGCCCTCTCTAAACTCAAGAAAGAGGACGTAGGGCTTGTGATTTCTGACTGGAACATGCCCGAGATGACAGGGCTCGAATTGCTTAAGGCTGTGAAGGCAGAGGAAAAGTTCAAGGATTTACCGTTTATAATGTTAACGGCCGAAGGTCAAAAGGATTGCGTAATTGAGGCAGTCAAGGCAGGGGTTACCAATTTCATTGTAAAGCCCTTCACTCCAGACACCTTGAAGGAAAAACTTAATGCGGTATTCAGCTAGGATGCGACCCAACACATGTCTTTACAATCAGGCGAAAAAAGAGACTCCACAATAGGAGGGTGAGGACCTATGGAGCAAATGGAACAAATTGGAAAACATATCGAGAGCCTGGCCCTGGAGGTTGTAGACCTGACACCAGAAAATATCCAGGCTATGGGAAAAATGTTAAATATCCTATCTTCTATTGAAAATGAATGCCCTGAGAATGCATCAGTGGAATTCAAAGAGTTGGCCATCGCTATCCGGGGCTATGTGGAGCAGCTGACCCTTGGCGAAATCAAGGATATAGGAATTCTCAGTCAGGCCGTTAAAAGTCTTCAGGACATTTTCAGATACATGGAGCGTGGTGAAAATGCGGGATACGATCAATTCAGGGAGATCATAGAACGCTTGAAAAAGGGCTCAAGTGCAGAGTCCGAAGAAGCAAAGGAAGAGAGCAAGAATAAAGATTCATGCCTGATTGAAAAGGCATCCGAACCAGAGCGTAGCCTTTCTCCCGAGGATATTGATTTGCTGCAGGATTTTGTAAGTGAATCCCTTGAAGCTTTAAGCACTGTAGAAGTAAATCTGGTGGGCCTGGAGCAGAACCCCAATGACACAGAGATCATAAACAGTATTTTCCGCTCCTTTCACACCATCAAAGGCGTGTCTGGTTTTCTTAATCTGAACAAGATAAATAAGCTGGCTCATCACTGTGAAAACTTACTTGATAGGGCGAGGAGCGGCGAGCTTGTGATCGATGAGAACGTGACGGATTTTATCCTCGATGCCGTGGATGTGCTCGAGAAAATGATAGAATCAATTCAGGAGGGAGTTAAAGCAGGCAGGGTCTCTGAGGGAGATATAAATGTAAAGCCAATTATAGGAAGGATTGAGTCTATCACTCAAGTAACCGAGCAAACAGGGCAAAAACCCCTCGGTGAGATTCTAGTCCAAGAGGGGGTAGCGGACCAGGTAGATGTGGACCATGCCTTGGATGAACAGGAGAAGGGGGAGAATAAGAAACTGGGAAGGATCCTAGTGGAGAAAGGCGCGATTAGCGCAAAGAACCTGGCTGACGCGCTGCACAAGCAACGAAAATCGGGTGGTAAGAATATAGACTTGCAAGTCAAGGTGGATACGAAAAAGCTTGATACACTTGTGGACATGATTGGCGAATTGGTGATTACACAATCCATGCTCAGACAAAACAAGACGATAGTTTCTTCGGCAGACCAAAAATTATTTCAGACCATGAGTCAGCTTAATCAGATCACCTCCACGCTTCAGAAAACCGCCATGTCAATGAGGATGGTACCCATACGGGCGACATTTCAAAAGATGGTACGATTGGTCAGGGACCTGGCCAAGAATTCTGGTAAGCGGGTGAGGCTTGAGATGTCAGGGGGAGACACGGAAATAGATCGAAATGTGGTTGATGAGCTTTACGATCCCATGGTGCATATGGTTCGCAACAGCGTGGACCATGGCATTGAGTCCCCTGAAGCGAGACAGGCCGCAGGCAAGGATCCTGAAGGGGTTGTGTGGTTAAGGGCATATCATCGAAGTGGCAATATCGTTATTGAGATTGAGGACGACGGCAGGGGCCTTGATAGTGATAGAATCCTGGAAAAGGCAAAGGAAAAGGGCCTAATTGACCAGGATACAGAGCTGAGCGATTCTGATATTTATAATCTCATATTTCAACCGGGCTTTTCAACCGCCAGGGAAGTGACGGATATCTCTGGGCGGGGTGTGGGGATGGACGTGGTAAAGAAAAGCATTGAGAAACTTAGGGGCCGGGTGGATATCGAAAGTGTAGCGGGTAAAGGCACAAAGTTTATAATCAGGTTGCCATTAACCCTTGCAATAATAGACGGGATGCTGGTGCGGGTTGGAAAAGAGCGTTACATCATACCAACTTTATCCATCCTGGAATCCCTGAGGCCGGATCGGACAAAATATACCTCTGTCCACGGGAGGATGGAGGTCATCAGGGTGAGAGATAAATTGATGCCTTTAGTCCGGTTCGAGGAGATTTTTCATGTTAGCTGCGATTCAAAAGACCCATGGGATGGTCTGGTGGTGGCCGTTGAACAGGACGGAAGACAGTTTTGCCTGCTGGTAGATGAGGTGTTGGGAAAGGAGGAGGTGGTTATCAAGAGCCTCGGAAGCAGTCTGATGGATGCAAAGGGGTTCGCTGGTGGCGCCATACTTGGAGATGGACGCGTGGCATTGATTCTTGATATGGCCGAGCTTTGCCAGTTGTCGGGTGCTGGTCTTGTGTGAGGGACAACCAGTGTTAGATAGGTTCGGAAAGCTCAACAAAGATGCCATGGGCGGAGATGAAGGATAAAGAGGATGGAGGGTAACATAAGAGTACTTGTGGTAGATGATTCGGCAGTGGTGCGTAAGATCTTTTCTCAAGAATTATCCAAAGAAAGAGGGATTGAGGTTATAGCCACGGCGCCTGACCCCTATATTGCCAGAGACAAGATCATCAAGTTAAATCCGGACGTTATAACTCTGGACATTGAAATGCCGCGTATGGATGGCCTCACATTTTTGCGGAAATTGATGCAACACTATCCTCTACCGGTGATCGTGGTTAGCTCCCTGACAGAGAAGGGAGGAAAGCTGGCTATGGAGGCCCTTTCTATCGGGGCTCTGGAGGTAATGTGCAAGCCATCGGGTTCCTTTTCGGTAGGAGAGATGGTAACGCAACTAGCCGAGAAAATCCGTGCAGTCGCTGGAGTGAAGGTAAGCAAGAGGACAATGAACAACGGCGAAGATATGATGACAAAAAGAAAGCTGGCTTCAATGTCCCTTGCTAAAACCACCAACAAGGTCATTGCCATAGGGGCCTCCACCGGAGGAACAGAGGCTATTAAGGAGGTCTTGATCCAGATGCCACCTAGTGCACCTGGCATTGTAATAGTACAGCACATGCCCGCAAAGTTTACCGCGTCATTTGCACAACGTCTTAATGAGCTTTGTCAGATAAGCGTCAAAGAGGCAGCAGACGGAGATCATGTGGTTCCAGGGACTGCCCTGATAGCGCCTGGAAACTATCATATGGTTGTGAGAAGGAGCGGTGCCAGATATCATGTGAGGATAACCGACGGGCCCATGGTGCATCATCAAAGGCCTGCTGTGGATGTCCTTTTTAAATCCACGGCAAACTACGTCGGAAGAAACGCGATCGGAATATTGCTGACAGGGATGGGTGCCGACGGAGCCGAAGGGTTGCTGATGATGAAACAAGCGGGGGCCAGGACCATAGCGCAGGACGAAAAGAGCTGTGTTGTATTTGGCATGCCGAAAGAGGCCATAAAGCTGGGCGCGACAGACGAGGTGATTCCGCTGAGATCCATTGCGTCTAGAGCCCTTGAAATGCTTTAGGAGACATTGATGAAATTAAAGGGTGAAACAAACGTGACCAAGGTGGATGGTTTTGATAGCCTGCATCAGGAAATGGACAAGCCAACGGACATGGAGATAATACTTTATGTTATCAAGCTGTTAAGGGCGCCGGTGATATTAAAAGAAGCGGGTAACAGAGAGAAGCAAATTTATGCAAGGTATGCTGCCAAGCTTTTTCCACGTCTTTCTAATCCTTTAGCAATTAGGATGCTCCAGAAGGAGTTGGACAAGATTAACATGGAGTGAATCGGTGATGGAGTTGGGTATAAGATTTAGGAGTCGACTATGAATGAAGTTATCCTGGTAATAGAAAAGGATGAAGCCTATCTTTCAGCGGTATCGTCTGCGCTTTATGCGGCCAATTATGAGGTGCTCGAGGCCTACAATGTGGAAGAAGGTGTCAGAAAGGCAAGGGAGATATACCCTGACCTTATTGTTGTTGATCTAGACAGCACAACTGAAGCTGGATTGGAAAAGTTAAAAAAAATCGGTAGTAGGAAAGCCGGGTCGCCAGAACTGCTCCTTTTATCCGAATTTGGGCGGGATGATATGATCGTGGATTTCATGAGAAAGGGGTGTTCAGGTTACATGTTTAAGCCAGTCCGGGAGGTGGAATTAATCCTCTTTTCAGTGAGATCGGCCATTGAGAGAAGACAATTGACCAGTAGAAATAGGTGTTTGATGTCCCAGCTAAAGCAACTGGCAATAAAAGATCTTTTGACTGAAACGTTCAACTATTGGCACCTGCACACAAGGCTTTCCGAGGAAATCATCCGAGCCAGGCAATATGGCCGAGCCTTTTGTATTTTCATAATAGATATTGATGACTTCAAGTCGCTTAATAGAGAATTCGGACATCTAGCCGGGGACAGCGTTCTGATAGAGCTGAGAAGAATCTTATGGGCAAACCTTCGGAAAGTGGATTCAGTTTTCCGTTATGGGGGTGATGAGTTCGCAATTCTTTTGCCAGACATTCACAAGGAACTGGCGATGGGTATAGTTATAAGGCTTTTGTCCAAGATTAGAAATTCAAGATTCTTCCATGACGGACACTCACACCAGATAACGGTGAGTATTGGTTGTGCAATGTTCCCCGACAAGGTAGAGGATAAAGACCA
>QMLZ01000236.1 GCA_003646995.1 Deltaproteobacteria bacterium
CATCGAAAGGATCACCCATTCCCTCTGCACCCTTGAGTTCGAAGACCATCGTCCTCTTTATGATTGGTTCCTCGACCAACTGGGTGTCTATCACCCCCAGCAAATAGAGTTCGCCAGGCTTAATCTCAGCCATACTGTCATGAGCAAAAGGATGCTTGGCCAACTCGTTGACGAGGGGTATGTGAGAGGCTGGGATGATCCCCGTATGCCGACCATCGCAGGACTTCGCCGCAGAGGCTATACCCCTGAGGCCATTCGCACATTTTGTGATCGTATAGGACTGGCCAAGCGCGATAGCATGGTGGACATCGCATTGCTTGAGCACTGTGTGCGTGAGGATTTGAATAAACGTGCACAAAGAGTGATGGGCGTCCTTCACCCTCTTAAAATTGTAATCGAGAACTATCCCGAAGACCAGGTGGAAGAGCTGGATGCCATAAATAATCCCGAAGACCCCTCCATGGGAACAAGAAAGGTACCATTTTCACGAGTTATCTATATAGAAAAGGATGATTTTCGGGAAGACCCTCCCAAGAAATTTTTCCGTTTGGCACCGGGCCGCGAAGTGCGGCTGAGGTACGCCTATTTCATCACCTGTGTGGATGTTATAAAGGATGAGGACACCGGCGAAATAATTGAGCTTCGCTGCACGTATGATCCTGCTACCCGTGGAGGTGATGCTCCTGATGGGCGAAAGGTCAGAGGAACACTTCATTGGGTGTCGGCTGCCCACGCCCTGCCGGTTGAGGTACGGCTTTACGATCACCTATTTATGAAACCCGACCCCACTGATGTGGAGGAAGGAAAAACATTCAAGGATTATATAAATCCAGAATCACTAATTGTTCTTAATCCCTGCTATGTGGAACCCAGCCTGACCCAGGCCAAACCTGGAGACATATTCCAGTTTGAACGGGTGGGATACTTCTGTGTCGACCCAGTGGATTCAAGGCCCGGCAAACCTGTGTTCAACAGAACTGCTACCCTCAGAGACACCTGGGCGAAAATTCAGAAAAGGGAGGCGAAAAACCAATCATTTGCCTTGGAGAGTAGTTGAAATAGCAGCCAGGAGGCTTTATACTTAGAAAATAAAATATGAAAATAGGAGCATGTAAATATGAAAATAGGGGGGCGAGGACAGGTCACAATACCCAAGGCACTTAGGGAAAAATATGGGTTACTTCCCAACATGGAGGTAGAATTTCTGCCATTGGAAGACGGGATCAAATTAAGAAAGAAAACCACCCACCTAAGTCCTGTCAGGCATGTATTTGGCATCCTAGGGAAGGGTGGTAGAACTGACGATTACATGGAAGAGATAAGAGGTAGATGATCACTTTTGTCGATACGAACATCTTGCTCGATATCTTTCTCCCTGATCCTGAGTTCGGCGAAAGCTCGGCAAACGCTTTAGAGACAGCTTTTCAGAGCGGCTCGCTGGTCATAAATGAGATTGTTTACGCGGAACTGGCACCTCAATTCGACGACCGCCATACTCTAGACAACATCTTGGAGGGTCTCGGAATCAGGATTGTGCTTATTGACAAGGAAACCGCCTTTGCTGCAGGACAGCTTTGGAAAAAATATAGGGCGGCAAGGGGAAACAAGAGACGGATTCTTGCCGATTTTTTGATTGGAGCCCATGCTCTCAATTGTGCAGATACGCTGCTTACCCGGGACAGGGGATTTTACCGGCAGTTTTTTGAGGGCTTAAAAATTGCCTCCTTTACCCCCTCTTAATTTTCATCCTTAATTGAACCTTTTGCACACTTGCTTTCAGTAAGCATCCCCCAAAAGATGCAAATTGCCGATGTGTACCCGCCGGAGCCCCGCCGCCTCTGCCGCTTCCTTGCACCTGAATGCATGGGATCTTGATGTGCGGGGAAGGTCATCCAAGTAAAAATGCGGATGAAAACCTAACAGGCTATATGGGATCTCAGGGTTAAGTTGTGCAATGAATCGAGCAATAGCACCTACTTCTTCCACATCCACATACCCCGGCACCAGAAGAGTGCTGGCAATAAGAAAAGGAGGTTCGGGTCTTTTCTCTGTATATTCAGCCAACCTTTTGAAGTTCTCAAGAGTCTTTTTATTTGTGGCCCCACAAAGTGCTCTATGGATTTTGTCATCCCAGGCCTTGAGGTCAAACTTGATACACCCCCCTGAATCAATGGAGAGTCTTGCCATTTGTTCCAGATAGGGCTCTGCCATTGAACCATTTGTCTCCCAGCATATCCTCAAGATCCTCCCTTTGGTCCGTTGCCTAGCAAGGCGGGACGCCTTTATGGCATGAAGAACTTGGGGTGCGGGATCACCCCCAAAATAGCAGACACAGGTAGTGCTGGCATCCACAGCCTGAGCGAGTTCCTTGGCGGTGACTATGGCAGATGAAAAGGTAAATTCCTTGAAGTGGTAGTTCTGGCAGTATAGGCAATTATAGGAGCAGGCGTGGTAGAAAACCGCCAGGTTCCTGTAGCCGTATTCAGGTCCAGGAGATATTGCATAATGGGGGAATCCTGACCCAGTCCCAGCAGGACACACAAAATCAGCAACACAATTGGTGGGCAAAGGATCATGGTAATAGCTCAGATTGCCCTCGTGGGGCCTCCCGCCCTTGATTTTACCTCCATCATTCCGTCGTATGCCACAGTAGCCCACCTCGTCCTCGCCGATCTTGCAGTCCTGCACGCACTGTTTGCAACGGACCCCACCTTCGGTTTTGGGTGGTCTTGACGGGAGGCGGTAGGCTATACGGCTATGGGAGTGCAATTTCTCCAACTCAGGGCCTAATTCATCAAACCACTTCTTAATACATGTGGCACAGTAGCCTAGCCTATTTGAAATAGTGGGGAGTTCTCTATGGCACTTCCGACACCATCCCATCTTACATTATCCAAATGTCTAACCTTTACCAAAGCACCAGCTCTTTGCCCCAACGCCTTCCCTGTTCCTGTCCCAGCTAGATACGAAACGATTTACCTGCCGAAGCCCAGCTGACGCGGGTTGGAAAATAATTGTAGATTCCCGCAGCCGCCTCAAAGCCTGTGCAATGTGAAACGCCTATCAGCTGCACCGAAAGAGCCTCAAGCTTCTCTATCACTTGAGACAGGATATGAGAGTCACTGAAGGCTAAATGGGTCCCTCCCATAACCCCAAAGAGGGTGTTGATACCCATCGCGTCTTGCACGTAGTCCATGAGATTCAGGATCCCAGAATGCGCGCACCCCATTATGAGCACAAGGCCTTGGTCTGTGTCTATTAGCAGGCTCGAATCATCAGCTACAAGGTCCGGCGCGATCTCATCACCACTTTGGATCACCAGCCTGGGGTCATGAGGTACCTTTTTGGGATTACGCTCTATCCCGGTTATGAACCACATACCAGGGCAGACCTCTACTGTTTTATGAAAAAAACGGAAATCAGCTCCCAAGTCCTCCAGTTCTCGTCTGGTGAAGGGGCAACCAATATACCTGATTTTGCCACTCCCATGGACATCCTTTACCGAGTGACGCTCAAAAATTCCGGGGTGAGCCACGATCTGTGCACCCTTGGCCTCAGTGAGCACCCACTTCAACCCGCCAGTATGGTCGTAATGGCCGTGACTTATTAATATCAGAGACAAACCGTCCAAGGATTTCTCCAGGCTTTTTAAGTTGTGGGATATGGTAAGCCCTTGGCCGGTATCAAACAGATAACGCTCACTTCCTCTTTCGATAAGGCAGCTCCACCCGTGTTCCCCCAAGAAGTCCGACCTACCCACAGTATTGTCACAAACAACGGACAGAAAAGTTTCCATGACCCACCCCGCCATTTTCCATATTAATTAACACTACCGACCGTCCGAAATCCTTAACCAAATAGATGCATTTCCATGACAACTCTGGCATTTGCCTTATATATTTTCACTCTGCAATTGACATCTTCGCCCTTGTTTCCTCCAGGGCCCCATACTCTTCGTATGGATTGCCCACTTACCTGTCAAGCGCAAACTTTTCATCAATTTTTGAGTTTGCCCTTTTGTCTGGTGTTTTTGTTGCATTTTGCAATAATTTTCTTGACACCTAGGATATGTTTTGTTATTGTGCGAAAAATCACGAGCAGATTATTAGCATATTTTAACCATGTTTTTATTCATTTTAAAGAAGTTAAAATAACCGTTGGAGGGCTGTGAATGAAAATCTATCCAAAAGTGGGGCTAATCCTGGTGGCTGGATTGCTTTGCGCTCTCTCGTTATACGGCATTTCAGAAGCTGCTGGAGCTGAGCAGGGCGTTCCATCAGCCGGTGCCCATGTATGGTGGTTTTGGCCACTGGTATTGTTGATCGTTACCTTTGCTATGGGAATTTTCGCTGTTCTGGGCGGTGTAGGAGGCGGTGTCCTTTTCGTTCCCATTATAAGCGGGTTTTTCCCATTTCACCTTGATTTTGTTCGCGGCTGTGGATTGCTGGTGGCCCTTTCAGGAGCACTGGCAGCAGGACCCGGGTTGCTAAAAATGAACTTGGCGAGCCTTAGGCTTGCGATTCCTGTTGCGCTGATCGCCTCCACATGTGCCATAATCGGCGCTATGATCGGTCTAGCCTTGCCAACCAATATCGTTCAGATAGCCTTGGGCGCAACTATTATCGGGATTTGTATTCTTATGTTAACCGCCAAAAAATCCGAGTTGCCTGACGTTCCAAAGGCAGACAGGCTGTCGAGTATTCTTAAGATCTATGGTGTCTACCAGGAAGGGAGTACAGGACAAATTATTGACTGGAAGATACACAGAACGCCCCTTGGTCTGTGCCTGTTTGTAATAATAGGCCTGATGGCCGGCATGTTCGGGCTCGGCGCAGGATGGGCCAACGTGCCCGTGCTTAACCTCGTAATGGGGGCACCGCTGAAAATAAGTGTGGCCACGAGCAAATTCCTCCTTTCCATCACAGACACCTCGGCCGCGTGGATCTACCTTAATAAAGGCTGCGTGATCCCGATGATGGTTGTCCCCTCCCTCGTAGG
>QMLZ01000237.1 GCA_003646995.1 Deltaproteobacteria bacterium
CTCATGAAGATTCCGAGAGTAGAATTGAAGCCCAGGAACAAGATACTGAATAGTGTGCCAACTCCTCCTAGGACAAAAACAACAGGCAATCCTGTTAGCAAAAGCGCAAGCATTGAGATGAATAGAATGGCGGTTACTGTAGCTATTCCAATACTAATTTCCGTCAGGATCCTCGTCTTCTAGTAATCTCAATGCTATGCAAAGATTACGCAAAAAGTCAGACAATCCTTGCAAGAAAAACAAAAATATGCCAATGGCTAGGAGAATCTTGAATGGATAAATAGGGGGACGGAATATCGTCTGGCTGTGCTCTAATGAAAGTGCAGAATCCAGGCTCAATTTGGTCCCTTGCCATAAGAGTATTCCAAGGAACAAGAATACAAAAGGGGACGAACAGAGATCTATAATAGCTTTTCTTCGTGGAGAAAGGCGGCTGTACAATATATCAACCTTGACATGGGCCTGATTCAGGAGTGCATAACCTCCACCTAAAGCGGCATAGCAGCACAGGAGATATCCATTCAGTTCCCAAACCCATATTGTGGGCTTTCCAAAAAAATAACGCATATATACTTCATAGACCCCTGTCACTACCATGAACAACACAAGATAACATAAAGAATTTCCCACATATTTATTAATATTGCCGACGAGTCTTGAAAAACTCAGCAGTATGTTCATGACATTCCTCTTTTGACTTTGACATATCTTTCCATATCAATATTTATCTTAGCAAAACCATATGTCTACCGCCTGTCAGAAGGAGCTGCCTGATTTATGCTTCATAAGATGTGAGGTTCCTTTCTCGGCTGGAGGGACACCAATAATGCGCCAACACACCTGAAAGAAATCTTCTGACGTTTTGCTAATAAATTCTTTCAAATGTCGGCGGGGGATCGTGTAACCCCCCGCCTGCCTCTTAATAAGCAGTACTTTACTTACGCTTTGCTTGGTAAGGATTTAGTCACGGCATTCAGAATACCATTCCTTTAGTAGTTCTATGGCCTTGGCACATCTTGGAGATAATTTTGCCCAACTTTCCCACACCACCTTTTGAGCTAACCTATTCATTTCAGCTACATCACTATCAGAAAAACGAATTACTTCATAACCGCGCGGACCTTTCCCAACACCTTTCGCAAGATTTATGTTGTCTGACATTATCTTCTTCCAAAACTTATAACTCTCGAGATGGGCCATTATCTCTGCTTCTCTAACTACCTTCTTATATTCTTCAGGCAGTGCGTCCCATGCCTTCTTGTTTGCAAATAGTACACCGCCACAATGGTCTATGAAGGGAGGCAAAATCAGATAATCCATGACAGAACCAAAACCCATATTCGTAATACACTCTGCGGTCCATGTGGCCACATCAATAGTATGAGTTGTAAGGGCTTGGGCAATTTCTGAACCCGGTATGTAGGTAGTGGATGCACCCATTGCTTGAAGCAGCTTTGCACTGTATCCCGAGACTCTTACTTTGACGCCTTTCCAGTCACTTATTTTCCTGATAGGTACATTTGAGCAGAAAATAGGATAGGGACCATAATCATGCCAGCCAAGATACACACACCCGTGCTCGGCAAAAATGTCTGAAACTATTTTTGACCATTTACTCCCGTTCTGAAACGCCCATACATCCCCAATAGGCTTTCTTCCAGAGCCAGGGATACCAAAAGTCAGGTCAAGAGCTTTCTCTAATCCTGACCAGTAATTACCAGCGCCTTCACCAATTTCAGCAAGCCCTGCCCCTATGCCCTTAAGCATCTCCTCAGGTGGCATAATTTCACCCGCATAGTAGCGAGTAAGTGTGAATCTTCCCCCTGTGTGCTCTTCGATATACTTGATTCGCATAGGTATGCTGATATCTGCCTCATGGTCTCCCGGAGGGTATGCGGATACAAATCTCCAGTGAATTCTTGGCAGGTCTTTGGCTGATACCGGGCAGACAAAAAGTGCTGATAGGATAACTACCGTCACAGCTACAAAAAACAAAATTGCTATTTTTCTTGCTGTCTTCATTTTGACCTCCTTGTCCTAGCGAATTGGTTATGGCATGATTACTAATTATTAGCTGTCACTGTTAACTATTTTCTCACCCCCTTTCAGCTTGATCCAAACCACCTTTGCAAAAAAGACCCTTGAAGTAAAAGATTCAAACTTATGTCCGCAAGTTATAGTAAGGTTTCAATGGGAACATATTCGAGACCAAAGGCATCGGCAATTGCCTTATAGGTAACTTTGCCACTAAACACATTGGCGCCACGACGAATTTCCAAATTTTCTTTCAATGCCATTTTCCAGCCCTTATTCGCAATTTCAATAGCATAAGGTAAGGTAGCATTTGTCAAAGCCAGTGTTGATGTCTTAGGCACGGCGCCAGGCATGTTGGCTACGCAATAATGGATCACCCCATCGACAATATATGTCGGATTACTATGGGTAGTGGGTCTTGAAGTTTCGAAGCAGCCACCCTGGTCTATTGCAACATCTACAAGCACCGCTCCCTTTTTCATGGTCTTGAGCATATCACGCGTAACAAGTTTGGGGGCCTTGGCCCCTGGGATCAATACCGCCCCTATGACTACATCAGCCTTCTGAACAAGTTCCCTGATAGTCGCTGGATTTGACATGCGCAGGAAGCAATTTGCTGGCATGACGTCAGATAAATACCTCAGCCGATCCAGGCTTGTATCAAGGATATAAACTTTCGCTCCAATACCACAGGCTACCTTCGCTGCATTGGTTCCAACAATCCCGCCGCCTATTATCAAGACTGTTCCAGGCTCCACCCCGGGTACGCCACCAAGGAGTATCCCCTGACCCCCTTTGGACATCTCCAAGTACTTTGCAGCCTCTTGTACACCCATTCGTCCGGCCACTTCGCTCATAGGCTTCAACAAGGGCAATGAACCGTCATCCTTTTGGATGGTTTCATACGCAATATTAATAGCCCCGCTTTTAATTAAGGCATATGTCAATTCTTCTGCGGCTGCCAAATGGAAATAGGTAAAAATAATCTGGCCTTCCCGAATAAGCCCATATTCTGAAGGCTGGGGTTCCTTGACATGTAACACCATATCAGCACGCTCAAAGATTTCTTTGGCAGTATCTACGAGTTCTGCCCCTTCTTGGAGATAGAGATTGTCATCAAAGCCGCTCCCTTTACCTGCGTTTTTTTCTACAAGCACCTTGTGGCCGTTTTTTTTCATCATTTCAACACCAGCTGGCGTCAAAGCAACACGATTTTCTTCTTCTTTTATCTCTTTTAACAGTCCAACAATCATAATCGCCTCCAACTCCAATCAGCTCACTAGATCGTTTGTATCTCCTGTCTTTGTGACTAGTCTTCTATCAAATCAATGTCCTTCTGATCTGAGGATATTTCTTTGCTCCTTCTGCTAAGATTTATTCCTTTCCATATTCACCAGCCAGTTCATCCAAGCCCAGTTCTTTCAAGGTTGACTTAAGTGGCCAGCCAGAATCGGGATCCCAGCCCATTGATTCATAAAATCTTTCTCTCATGATTTCAAAATCCACTTTTCTTCCCGCGAAAGGTCCCAAAGTTGCTGGCACCGATATTCTCTCAGGCAAACGCCATTGCGTCGGCTCCAATCCTTCACGAAGATTAAATACTTGACGCAAAGTCTGAATTCTTCTTCCTGCTTTGAGTGCGTCATCGATAGCAAAATCCCAACCTGTCACTGCTGAGATAAAATCAGCTATTGGGAAGGTAGTGCAAACCGCGAAATACGGTAGAAGACAAAGGCCACAAGCATTTATCAGTTGATAATACGTGCTTCCAACAGCATGTAATGGCCCTTTCCCCTCATAATCCTCTATGTCCACAGTCTTTAATTGTAGTTCAGGATATGGCCCTAGCGGAATTCCACGTTCAGCCACTACAGGAAACGTTCCTGCAGTGTGACGTCCCGGAGTTGGGTCACAAATATAGCCAAGGCCCCTGGCAGGCCATACTCTAGGGTCATGCATGCCTGGTTCCTGACCGCCAATATGAATGGCCCATTTTTCACTTCCCTTGCCAATTCGTTCGCTGGCTTTCTTGGTACCATCAGCCAAAACAGCACCAAACCCATCGCGTTGAGCCATTTTATCTAACAAGGTTAAAATTCCTGCAGAATTACCCCATGTAAGATCAATGCCCTCTGTTTCTTTTTTGCTTATCACCCCCCGCTCATAACATTCCATGGCAAATGCTATAACCGACCCAGCAGAAATAGTATCCATACCATTTTGGTCACATATATCACCGGCCCTAATTATTGATTCCACATCATCATTCATACACAACGGCCCAAAAGCAAAAAAGGTTTCATATTCTGTCTTTTTGCCCTCCATAGCATATGGGCCTTCTTCTATCTTGAAGTACCCTTTACAACCTACTGGACATCCCCAGCAGGTATGTTTGCGTATTTCATATTTGATAATTTTATCGGCATCAAATTTAGAATAGTTGGGAAATGCTTCTGTCCCGAGGAGATTCCAATTTTTTATAGGACCCGCACCTGACGTAAATTGCCCGTTATTGAAAATAATGGTCCCATACTTTTTTAATCCCTTTAAAAGAGGGGCAGCATTTTCTGAAAATTCTTTAAGGAAGTCTTTCCGCAAGCTATCAAGTCGCTTTTTATCTTTGACTTGTACTTTTTGTGTACCCCTGACAGCAATGGCCTTTAACCTCTTAGACCCCATAACAGCGCCCAATCCACTTCTAGCTGCTACGCTCCCATCAGCAAAAACGCCAGCTATAAGGGATTGAGATTCCCCTGCGGGGCCAATGCATGCGACGCTGATTTGTTTACTACCCAATTCATGGCGAAGCCTTTTTTCGGTTTCGTATGTTGTCTTGCCCCACAGGCCAGTAGCATCCCTTAGTTCAGCTCTTCCATCCTGCAGCCATAGATAGACAGGCTTAGAAGCAATACCACGGAAAAAAACGGCATCATAACCAGCTGC
>QMLZ01000238.1 GCA_003646995.1 Deltaproteobacteria bacterium
ATGGATCGTGATCGCTATTTTTGGTCTGGTGATCGCAATCGTCTTTAATATCTTCCCCCAGTCTGTATTCCCTGTCTGGTGCGAAATCCCAATAGCTGTAATCCTTGGATACATGGTTTACAAAAAAGGGGCTGGTATTTGGACCTGGTCTATTGTAGCCATCATCATAATGTATGTTACGGTCGTTGTGGGCTATTGGATCCCACTCAAGATGCCCGCCATCGCCGGGATTCCTCCAACAGGAGTCTGGACAATCATCCTCTTGGTTTACGCCTTCATTGCCTCGGTCCTGCCCGTGACCACCCTGCTGCAGCCCAGAGACTTTATCAACTCCCACGAGTTGATCGTAGCCTTAGGACTTCTCGTCCTTGGAGTGATTTTTGCCTCTTTCGGAGGTCACCTGAATGTTGTAGCTCCTGCAGTGCAGGCACACCCCGCAAAGGCACCTCCCATGTGGCCATTTCTATTCGTGACTATTGCCTGCGGGGCCATATCCGGTTTTCACTCACTGGTGTCTTCCGGGACATCTTCCAAGCAGGTCCGCTATGAAGAGGATGCCCTTTTTGTGGGATACGGTTCCATGCTGATGGAAGGCGTCCTTGCTACCCTGGTGATTGTGGCAGTAGCTGCAGGTATAGGAATGGGCTACACTAAGGGCGGACAAACGCTCACCGGCGTTGCCGCCTGGACCGCGCATTATTCCTCATGGGCGGCTGCAAAAGGACTTGGTTCAAAGATCACCGCCTTTGTGGTCGGCTCCGCAAACATGATACAGTTGCTCGGGATTCCCCATGGAATCGCCCTCGTCATCATGGGGGTCTTTCTCGCATCATTCGCAGGGACTACATTGGATACTGCTACCAGAATCCAACGTTACGTGATCGCAGAGCTCACAAGCGACCTGAGGCTGAACTTCCTCTCTGGCCGATTTGCTGCTACCTTTATCGCAGTGGCCAGTGCAATGTGGCTTGCATTTGCCACGGGGGCCAGTGGTAAAGGGGCGCTGACTCTGTGGCCAATGTTTGGAGCAGTTAACCAGACACTTGCTGCCCTTGCCCTCATTATCATAACTGTTTATCTCAAGTACAAGGGTGGGCTGAAATGGTTAGTATCCGGGTTGCCAGCGGCATTCATGGCAGTAATGACCATATGGGCAGTAGTTCTTAATCAGGTCAGCTTTCTCCACAAGCATAACATGCTGCTTACAGTGGTGAACCTGGCAATCCTGGTGGTAGTTCTCTGGATCGTGGTAGAAGGGATCATCAAGTTCTTCACCATAGGCGGAGAGCCAGCAGGCGAACCAGAGGCTGCATCAAGTTAGCAGCCGCATCGGTATTTAACCATAGATTAGGGGGAAGCATATAATTGCTTTCCCCCTAATTTCCCATTAGAATCATCATTAGCAAGTCACGATAAAGCCATGGACAGCGACCTCCAATGGAAGCCAAACTTAGAAAACTCTATTTTACCTTATTAATTCCTGCCATAGCAGGCTTCGTCATAACCAGCATTGCGAGGGTAATTCTAAGGCCCAAGACATATATCGCAGATAATGTTCCGCAATTAGCGCCCCTGCTCTTTGTGCTTGCTGTAGCGTTTGGAGTGGCTTTTCCCATTTTGTGGCGAACTCTTTTTGTGAACAAGAATCGAAACCGAAAACAAATAACTGAGGCAGAGCTGCTGAAATTCGAGCGAGGCACCCTTTACATTGCATTGCTTGCTCCTTATTTTTGTTTAGCAGCTTTTTTCCTTGGAATTTCCCAGTTCCATTTCTATGGGACAGTGCTGGCAAGTTTTTATGCAACATACTATTTTTATCCCTCTCAAAAACGGATTTCGTATGAAAGAAAAATTTTCAGGGCCAAGTAAGATGAATTCACTTTTAAAAAATATTGTTTGTAAGATTAAAGATGCGTGCAAGGTGGGTGATGAGATGGGCCGAAGCCGTGCGGTGGAGACTATCGAGAACGAGTTGGAGGAAATGGAAAACGTATTCGGACTTCTTGTTCTCGGCTCTTTTGTGGGAATCCCCTCCCCTCCTATGCAAATCTCTCTCGATCTGATGCCTCATATGGAAAAGGAGCTCCTATTGATGATGGAGAAGGTAGATACGGCAAGCCAACCCCTATCCCAACTTTTCTCCGTATTTGATATCGATTAATTATGAACAAACCAGTCAATATATTCTACATGGGAAAGGGTGGTGTGGGAAAATCCACGTCTGCCGCACTGAATTCTCTGTTTTTGTCCCATAAAGGTTGTGAGGTGCTTCTGGTCTCGCTTGATCCGGCCCATAACCAATCGGACATCTTTGAGAAAAAACTCTCTGACAAACCCAAGCAAATAGCCCCACACCTGCAAGCCATAGAGATCGATCAGGAGCAGTGGATAAAACGATACCTCAAAGATGTTCAACAACAGATCAGAAGGACTTACGCCTATCTTACTTCCTTCAATCTGGAAAAATATTTCAAGGTTATTAAGCATTCCCCCGGCCTGGAGGAATATGCCCTAATTCTGGCATTTCAGGAGATTAACCGAAAGTTCTCCAAGATGGACTTCCTGGTCTTTGACATGGCACCCACAGCCCTGTCTCTCAAATTCTTTAACCTGCCCACCCTTTCCCTCATTTGGACTAACCATCTTCTTGCCCTCCGCAAGGAGATAATCGAGAAAAGGGAACTTATAACCAAAATCAAGCTTCTTAAAAAGGAAATTGAAACTGATAAGGTTCTCTCCAAGATCCAGGATTCAATCAATCAATACACTGCCCTTAAACAGCTTTTCGAAGATCGCCGATTAACCAAAATTAATCTCGTCATGAACCCTGATCTGCTTTCACTTGCCGAGTCCAAGCGTATCGTGGATGGACTTAATGGGATCAACATCTCTTTGAGCCAGGTGATAATAAACAAGATGCAGGAGAACTCATCCATTGACCACATACTCGGGGAATTCAAAGGGATCCCCATCTTGAAGATGCCTTTCTCCCAGACCCCTTTGATCGGCCTTGATACCCTGACAAAATTCCTGGAGCTTAATGATAGCGTACTCATGGAGCAGCCATTGGAGTTGCTGGCTAAAACCAGGAATTAGGAAATATTGACGGAGCGGCGCAATGCAAAGGTCCATGGACAAAGAAATGATTAGAAAGATCGATAGCGTGCTTGATCGGGTCAAGGAACCTGAGAGTAATCTGTCCGTGGGCCAATTGGGGCTCGTGAAAAAATTTAGGTATAATGAGAAGAAGCGAGCCTTGTATGTCTATACGGAAAGCTATAGTAGCCACAAGGCATGTTGTTTTCTTATCACTAAACTGATTGAAACAAAGGTAATGGAGGAACTCGAGAGGGAGCTTAAGAAAGAATTCCCTGACCTGGTCATACGCTTTTTCTAGTTCCGCTCTTACAATATGACTGCTACAAGACTCAGCAGCATCAATCTTGTCCAAAATCGGTTTAAAATTCAACGCGGTGGAACGGGATGTTCCCCCCTCTGCTTGTGCTGACCTGTCCGCGCGCTGCCCGCAGGCGAGGACTTCAGCGGACAGGGAAGCGGCATTATGAGATCCTGCGCATCAGGTCAAGGCTCAATCTTACTTCCCAAGACCTCAAGGAATTTCCTCATCCACTCTGGGTGGGCAGGCCATGCAGGAGCAGTCACCAGATTACCGTCCACGCATGCATTGGAAAAGGTTTCATTAACCTCTTCCCAACTGGCTCCCGCCCTTTCAAGATCCGGCCTAACCGCAGGATAAGCCGTGCACCTCCTGCCTTCTGCCACACCTGCTGCCGCCAAGACCTGCTGTCCATGGCAAATCGAGGCTATTGGTTTGTTGGCCTGAGCAAAATGACGCACTATCTCCAGGACCTGGTCATTGAGTCTAATATATTCTGGTGCCCTTCCCCCAGGAATAACAAGGGCATCATAATCATCTGGATTGATTTCATCAAAAGTGGCATTAATGGCAAAATTGTGCCCCCTCTTTTCGCTATAGGTCTGATCTCCTTCAAAATCATGAACGGCCGTTTTTACTGTCTCCCCTGCCTTCTTGTCAGGGCATACAGTATGAACCGTATGGCCTACCATGGTAAGGATCTGAAAAGGCACCATTGCCTCGTAGTCCTCTACATAATCACCAACAAGCATTAAAATCTTTTTTGCTGCCATAATATTACCTCCTTTACGCAAAAGTTTCTTACCGCATAAATCCCGTGCCAATGCCCAATATTCTATGTTTAGTTTATAAGGATATTACATTATCTCGGAATCTTACAAGGCATATTTCGTCCGTGGACAAGCAGTCTTATATAACACATTTGCCGTTATCTCTTAGTGCCTTTAAAGATCTTGGCATATGTATCCATAAACAGTATGCTAGGTTAAGTTACCATAAAATCTAAGTAAGGGGTGAACCATGGATTTCAAGGCCCTGTTCAAGCCAAAAAATATGGCGGTAATAGGCGTGTCGCTGCAAAACGACCTTCATCCTGCAAATGTCATATTCAGGAAAAACCACCTCCGATACCCAGTGAACGTGTTTGCGGTCAATCCAAAAGGGGGGACACTACAGGGAGAAAAGGTTTATAAGAGTATATTAGAGGTACCTGAAAAGCTAGACCTAGTTGTAATTGCAGCACGGGCTGAGCAGGTGCCAACAATACTTGCTGAATGTATTGAGGCCGGTGTCGGAGGGGCTGCGATTATCTCCGGGGGTTTTGCCGAAGTAGGGAAGGAGGATCTTCAAGATACTATTGCCACCATGGCCAAGGAATCTGATTTTCCGTTTATTGGCCCTAACTGCTTGGGGATTTACGTGCCTCTTGTGCTAGACACCTTTTTCTTGCCAACAGAACGTATGGTTAGACCCGATCCTGGCAATGTGGCTGTCGTAAGCCAAAGCGGCGGCATCCTGGTGGACAACATGGTCAAATTCAAAGAAGAGGGGGTAGGGCTGTCC
>QMLZ01000239.1 GCA_003646995.1 Deltaproteobacteria bacterium
TTCATAGTTTTTTCCGTCTATCAATATTCGGCAATTTTTTAATAAGCTCTTTTACTTCCGGGTCGTCCTCAAGCCAATGCTTGAGCTGACCGAGTGCGGAGGAAGCATAAGGGCTTTGTGCCCCGTCTGCTAGACGGTAATCGACCCACACGCCATCTTTGCTGTAATCAACAAGGCCTGCATCCTCCAGGATCCTTAGATGTCTTGAGACAGTAGGCTGTGATATACCCAATGCCATCTGTAGCTCGCATACGCACATTGAGCGACGCTGCAAGATTTTCAAAATCTTAACCCTGTTGGGATCTGAAAGGGCCTTCATTACTTTTAAAAATTTTTGCATAACGTCCTCTAAATCGCTATATAGCAATATAGCTATTTAGCATTGAACTGTCAAGGGCTTTTTTCAAATTTTTTCGTTTCTCGGAAAGAACAAGGCTGATGTAATTATGTGGGAAATTGAGGAGGCAGCGACGTGGGGCCGTAACTGGCCTAAAATACGGGAACTCACCGATCCTTTAAGGCCTTTTTTATTCGTTTAGAAGGCCTCTCGTTCAGAAATTTCAGTGCCTCGCCTTGGCCTTGATCCAGGCAAATTCTGAGAACCTGGATCAGTTCTTCAGGTTTCAGAGTAAGTATTACCTCCTTAAGTCTCATGGCAAGCAAGCTCCCAAATTCCAAGACTCTGTTCCCCGGGGCCTCCGGCCTTTAGCCTAGGGGTGACATATCATCCACCACCTCTATTTCTATATCCAGGTCCTTTGCCCATTTTTCGATGAGCCAGGCGTTTTCTCTGGCTTTTTCAATCCGATACTGTCTCGCCCTGGCATGTGAGTGTTTGTCATTGCGATGGGTTAGACAGCAGAAATAGTGCCAACCCTTGTATCCTCCAAACGGGGTGCCGTTGGAGGGTTTGGCCATGGGGATAAGGCCACTGGCCAGCTGACGGTCGACGGGCGCTACTACGTGGTAAGCTGAACCGTCCGAGGCTATGCCTATGTATCCCTCATTGCCACAATCCTCGGCCAGGGTAGCCCTGAATATGTCCGAAAGCCGAATGTTAAGTATGCGCTTTTTCATACGATTGAGTTTAATGCCTTTATGATTGACAAGTTGGGGTTATATTAAAGATTATATTGACAATGATAAATATAGTCAAACGCTCACAATGTCAAGCTGCCATAGAGTTAGAGAGAACATGAGCGATATCCTCATTGATCGCGAACCGGGGGGTGATTAAATTGATTCAAAATTTTCTGTGGGTCCTATTGGGCTGCGGGATAATGGTGGGTATTGTCATCATATGGTTTGTTATATACTATTTGCTTAACCCGAGTGTAAAAGATCCTGACGGTTATGCCAAGATAACCGGCAAGTGCGGCGATACCATGGAAATCTCACTAAAATTCGAAGATGGTAAGGTTGTTGAGACCTCGTGTTGGACTGACGGATGTGCCCATAGCTACAATTCTGTCTGTGCTGCGGCAGATATGGCCAAAGGCAAGACCCCAGACGAAATCCTGGAAATTGATACTGAAGCTATTCAAAGGTATATCGGTGGGCTCCCTTCTGATCACATCCATTGCGCTAAACTGGCCGAAGAAACGCTCCAAGCGGCTCTCCACGATTATATGTTGAAGACGAGCAAAAGACAGAAGCAAGTCCCACGCAAACGGAAAGATTTCCCATTGACAGCCAGTCGATCACTCAAGGATCTGGTAATGTAATGGCTGTTACCCTGCAGATGCAGCCCGGTCCCCTTAGAGGAGAACAGGTCTTCGCCCCTTTTAGAAGGGTCCATATTTGTTTTCCACCTTCAAAGAACTTGACGCACTGTTTCCCAAGCTTGGACCGTACTTCAATACGCCGGAGAACTTTTATGAGATGACGCTTGCCTTCGACCACCCTAGGCAGGAATCTAATGGACACTCTTGTTAAACACATTATCCTACTTGATGTTTCCCTGATCAGTGTTGTAGTGCTTGGAGCAAGTGAAGGACATAGCTTCTGACCCTGGTTAATCTCCCAAGGGTAATTGCAATAAGGCTGATATGTACCTGGATCTATGATCCTTGAGGATAATAATTTACATCCCTCTTTCTAGATCCATGGAAGAGGCTATGGAGTGGTGAGACCAGATGTTTGTAAAAAAATGTAGGATTTACTATCTCTTTAAGCCCCTAATAGATTTCATATTGACAGTTTGACAAGGTTTAGGTTAGTTTGGTTTAATTATTTAATGTTTACTAACATTCCTTTTGGGCCCCATAGAATCTCCTTGTAACCTTCAGGCGTTAAAACGGAGGGCATATGAGAGATCTACACTCCAAAGTGGTTATTGTTTTCTTGATGCTGTTATTATGTTTTTCCCTTGACCCCGGACAATCACTTGCCCAGGGCGAGGCAGGTAACTTTGCCAGCAAGGGCATTTCAGCGAAAAGCAAGGCGGCGCAAGCCTTTGATGAGCAAGCAAAAGAAAAACTGAAACAGATGTCGCCCAAAGAAGTTACGGCACTTGATAAAATGCTGGCACAGGCCTTGACCCTATTTTATGAGCACAAGTATGTCAAAGCCCTCCCACTTTTTGAAAAGGTGGCCTCCCAAGTAGAGACCATGGATATCAAGTTTTGGCTTGCCAGTTGCGCTAGAGGGGCAGGAAAGTTGGATCTAGCCGTCAAAAAATACCAAGAGATGCTAGCAATCGATCCCTCACTGCACCGTGTACGGCTTGAACTGGCCGCTACCCAGATGCAGAAAGGCGAGTACAAGAATGCCAAGAAAAATTTTGAAATAGTGCTCTCGACTAATCCGCCTGTTGCGGTGAAAAACAATATCCAGAAAATGCTGGCAACCATTGAGGCCAAGACCAAGAAACTCTTTCCTCATTTTCGCCTAGGCATAGGAATGCAGGGGGACACGAACGTGAGTGCTGGACCCGACCGCTCAACCATCGGCACCCCTGGAGGTGGAATTATACGGCTTGGCAGGACACAGAAAGAGTTAAGTGACTGGGTTGTGATGGCGAGCGGAACAGGTTCCATCCTTTACGACCTGGGAAAACGAAATGGGCTGATGTGGCACGGAGATGGAAATTTCTACCTAACCCGAAATACAACCTATGATGAGTTCGACTATAGTCTCTGGCGCGTGGCCACCGGCCCGTGGTGGGTGGGAAAAAGAAGTATTCTGAAGATACCTTTTGCTTATAGCAGTGCGAATTATGATGACTATTCCCTCTATGACAGCTGGGATTTTGCTCCTTCCTACGAGTATTTCTTTTTCAAGTGGCTGGGAATAAAGGCCACATTCGCCTATGTCCATGAGGACTATGAACCAAGGAATAGACAAGATGAAGACAATATAAATCGTATCTGGGAGATTCAAGCCAATTTTTACTTGAACGATGGCAAAGACACTATTTCAATTTTTTACTTTGATGAAAATCTGAATGCCAGAGATTTTGGGTACAGTTATGACGCCTATAATGTTGGCGCTTCTTACTTCAAATTGCTTCCTTGGGAAATGGACCTGTATGTCCGTTACAAGTACACGAGTCGAGATTACGAGGGTCAGCCAAAACCAGTACGCTATTTTGGATTCACTGGGAGCAGGGATAACAAAAGGCATAATTTGTACCTTGGGCTGAGCAAGTACTTTGCTCAACACCTTTATGCCACCCTGTATTTTAATTACATCAATAACGATTCTACCTCTGTTTTCTATGAATTCGACAAAATGGTATATGGGCTCCAGGTTGGAATCAAGTACTAGGCGGGGAGGAAATAAAGGCCGCGGTTATTCCCAGGAATATGGCGCATGGGCCATCTCAAGAGCATCAACCAGATTACTGCGGAGGCAAAAAATGAGGCATCTGATCGATCTAAAGAGTAAAGGAATAAAAAGTATGGGACCTTATCCTTGGCTGTTTCTTACTTTGCTACTGGGTTTTTTATCTACTCTGCTCTCCGCATCTGTGTGCAATGCAAAGCAACAGGTCCCGCCTCTAGAATTTCTAAAAGCCCAAGAGTTGGCCCACAAAGATTCAAGAGGTGAGGTGTACTTAGGAAAGGTTTTGACTATTAATTACCCTATTAATTCCGCGACTGTTCCTATAAAGTATGACAAGCTCCTTCTGGAACTATCAGATGTTCTTAAGACCCCGGAAAGGCGTTCTTATCGCCTTGTTATCATAGGATATACCGATAACACGGGGCCTGCTTGGCTTAACAAGAAACTTTCCCTCAAAAGGGCTCAGGAGCTCAAGCGCCTACTAGTAAGAAGGTACCATGTTGATCCATCTCGTATTATCGTCAACGGCTATGGCCCCGAAAATCCTATTGCTTCCAATAAAACTCCCTCTGGAAGGGCTATGAATCGCAGGAGCGAGATCCATGTTTTTGGAGATGTGTCTGAGGCGGTAAAGCTCATGTTTCCTCCTTCCACTGCCAAGGTGGCAGAAAAAAAACCTCCAAAGCCAAAGATTACTGCCAAAGAGAAAAAGGAAGAAGTTGTGCCATTGTTCAAACCCAAAAAGCCAGCAGTTACTGCCAAGCCTACCCCCAAGGCGGCAGTTAAGCCACAGGCAAAGCCTAGCCGCGGCACCCCCCCTGTTGTGGGACAACTTCCTGAGGCCTTGAGGTCCCTTACGATTAAAGACTATTTCATTCCGAGCACAGAGAAACAGGCAGGAAGAATACGTGCCATGTTAGGTCATGTGGTGGTTGTACACAGGGGCACTAACGAAGCATATTTTGCGAAGACAGGTGATATTATTTATGAGAATGATGCGGTTTATACCCTTGATAAATCACTATGTCGGATCAATTTCCTTGATGATGATTTGGTGAGTATGGCAGCCAATACCCATTTTGCCATCGACCAATTTGAGGACAAAAGGGAGAAGCAGAAAAAAACCTCTTTTTTCAGCATGCTGAAAGGCAAA
>QMLZ01000240.1 GCA_003646995.1 Deltaproteobacteria bacterium
CACCCGGCCAACCTTGTCCTTCCCTACTGCCAATATGCCATGCCCGTAAGGTGCCTAGAAAACAGGGCCTTCTGCATTACGGCCAACCGCGTAGGGACAGAACAGCGTGGAGACAAGGAGAGTCTCAGATTCACTGGAAGGAGTCTTATCGTGGATCCTTCCGGCAAGGTATTGGCTGAGATGGACGAATCCACTGTGGGGACGACAGCCGTTGAGATTCAACCTGAAATGGCAGAAGATAAAAACATAACAAAATACAATCATATCTTTAAAGACCGCAAACCTGACTTATATCGGCTCCACGACAGCAGAACCTCAAGGCGATAGCTTTTTCCCTTGACAGCCTATTTTGACCACAGTCATACTTTTATTGCTTTAAGGCAGATTTTACCCCTAAAAGCTAACACTTCTTCGAAAAGGGTTAACCATGTTTCCTATGGAATTTGACCACACGGTCCTGGATAGCCTTCCGTTACCCAACAAAGATGACATCAGCCGGGTAATTACAGTACTGCATGCAATGATAAATACCCGCATATTCCAATACTTCAAAAAAAGGAGAAACACTGAGGCAACCTTGATTGCTCGAATCAAAGAAAAGTTCAGTATAATTCGCCTTGAAGATGAAGAAAACCGGGTCTGTCTGATTAGCTTACTTTCTGATAAGAATGGTCACTGGAATATTTACATCCACGAAAGGATTTTTGACTATTTTGCCTTTGTCATCCCCAGCGACCCAGACTCAAGAATCGGGGGCAAATCCAACGAAGAAAGTAAGGTTCTGGCATTTGCAGAATTCCTTTTGAGACATCAAATAGAACATATCCTGTATCCCCAGAAATCGGAGAGAGAAATAATCAGGACTGATGTTGCCTTCGCCATGGACAGGCGTGAAAATGACCCCACCTTTTACCGAATGCTTAGGAACAGCCTGGCAGATGAAATGACCGGACTTAAAGGTGAGCCTTACTTAGCAATACTTGATGCTGCAGAACAGGAAAAACCATATGAGTACCTCATCACCCGCCTGATTGATTCACATGTGCAGAATATGGAAGACCTTCCGGACCACTTACTGGAAGAAGTTTTTCCCATTGTTGATCCAAACATCAAAACAAGAATCCTTGGAGAATGCTACCGTAAGAGTAGCAACAATTCCTACTCCTTACTCCGAAGAGTTTCATGTTTCCAGAAGGTTTTGAGACTCTTCCAACTCCTGATAGAAAAAGATGAAAAGGAAGCCGCCCAGGTTTTCCATGGTTTTATAGATCATTGGGGATGTATGGGACTATTCCGGGAACTCGATTATCCTGACATATCACTTGAGGACAAGGACTTCTTAGAGATATTTGATACCCTCAAAGGCATCTTAAGCAACCTTCCCCAGGAAACCCTTTCCATCTGTTCTCGAGGCCCGTCTACAACACCTTCTCCCCCGCTTCAACAAATAATTGTTGAAAAACCTGCCAAGAGCCTTAAGGAAAGGATACTGGAAGCTGAAAACGACCCACTGTTTTCGCGACAGGCTCTGGAGGTTATCAAGAAAAACACGACAAGCGCCATAGGCCATAGCGGTCCTAAATATACAGAACTCATTGAGACTCTGCTCAGCATCCCCTGGGGTAAGATAAAAAAGATAACAGTTGACATTAAGGAATTTGAGCAGGGTCTAAACCGCAGCCATTACGGGCTGGAGCGCCCTAAGGAAATTATCTGCGACTTCTTCGCCAATCTTATCTGGAGGTACAAGACCTTCAACCCGGATGATGCATCCACTTGGCAAAGGACTGGGAGCGCTTTTCTGTTTGTTGGGCCTCCCGGTGTAGGTAAAACCTCTCTAGCTATTTCAATAGCTGAAAACCTGGGCATTCCGTATCACAAGATATCTCTTGGCGGCATGCAGGATGAAGCAGACCTCCGAGGGCACGGCTTTACATACGAGGGTTCTAAGCCTGGAGCTATAGTTCAGGGGCTCATCAGAATGGGAGTCATGAACGGCATGTTTATAATGGATGAAGCGGACAAGACCGAGCAATTCGCAATTTCTACATTGTTAGAAATATTAGATCCTGAACAAAATCACCTTTTCCACGACAAGTATACAATGACCAGTGTTGATATTGATCTTTCCAATTGTGTCTTCATTCTCACTGCTAACACCCTTGAGACGGTCCCCCCGCCCGTAATTAACCGTTGTGAGGTTATACACCTTGACAGATACAGCCTCGAAGAAAAGATCGCCATTGCACGACATTATCTTATAGATCGAGTCCGTCACAGATATGGGATAAACAAGGATGATATCTTTTTTGATCCGGATAAAGAGGCCGACCTTCTAGCCCATCTAATCAAGGACTACACCCGGGAACCTGGAGTTCGAGAGTTAGAGCGCATTATAAGGACCCTTTTTCTCCGCATCCTGAGAAAAGAAATTCTGACCGGCCAGGCCAAGGGAGTATCTATTACCCGGGAAAAGATAAAGGAATACCTTGACACACCAATTGAACCACGGCAAATAGCCGAAGAAAACCGGGTGGGCGAGATGTTGGCTTTGGGCGTAAATTTGGAACTCGCTATCGGCTCCATCATACCTATTCAGGCCACTAAGGTGAGTGTAGGGGGAGAAGGCTACGGAGGTTACCTGAGCATGGTCCACGCAACTGGTAATATTCAAAAGATAATGGACGAAAGCAGAAAGGTGGCCACAACTGCAATCCTATATTGTGCAAAGGAACTGGGCATAGACCTTAGTAAGGCTCAGGTGCCTATTCACCTGCATTTCATGGGAGCGTCCACGCCAAAGGATGGACCTTCTGCCGGCGGCGCAATAGCTCTGGCTCTTGCCTCGGCACTTTCTGAACAAAAGATACGAAGAGATGTGGCTATGACCGGAGAAATAGATACTCAGGGCCGTATCCTTGGAGTGGGCGCACTAGATCTAAAACTAGAAACAGCCTACAATGCGGGCTGTAAGACCATGATTATCCCCAGAGAAAACATGGGCGGTTCAAGGGGCATTGAGGAGCTACCAGACGCCCTCAAGAGAGAACTTCAAATTTTTACCTATGAACAGTGGAAGGGGGCACGCGAGCCATTTGATTACAACCGTCATACCTTACAGGTTGTGGCGGTTGACCACATTGTGCAGGCTGCGGACATAGCCTTCATCAAGGAAGAGGAAATAAGGAAGGTGAAGGTCTCTTTCACCGCTCATGCACGAAAGATCGCTAAAGTTTTAGCTAAATCTACTCCAACAAAGGATCTCCTTTATTGCTTCTGGTATATTAAAGAGCCCGGTGAGATATCCCTCGATCTTGAACTATCACCTGTGCTGGATAAATACACAAATATTTTCCTGTGCACTGCGGCAGTCAAAAAAGAAATTGGGGACTCTTTCCCATCCCTTGCCCAAAAGGTTTCGTTCCAAGACTTCGCTGCAGGACAAGACAAACTCCTAGATGTCATAACGCAGGTCTTGCAGTCTACCTCCCAAAAGAAACGTGCCCACATTCTTATCTCCATTGTTGCCCCATATTACTTCCTTGCCAAGGAAGGCTTAAAGCCCCTTGACCTCACCCAAAAGCTTGCAATAAAAGATACGCGGCTTCTTGCCAACAACTTTACTTTCCAGGGGGTCAAGATAAAACCTAGTAAGCCTATACTAAACAGCCTTTATGGGCGATTGGCAGGTCTTGAAACAGCCGAAATCAAGCAGTGCCCTTTTTTGAAAAGAATAGGTGAAACTTTTGTGGTCGACTTGGGCTTTATTCCTGAAAAGTACAGACTGGACATAAAACACGCACAAGAACTTCTGCGCTCAACTTTAACCAATTGGATGAAAACGCTGGATAGGAATTTGATCAAGGCATCGCAATAAATGGCATTTCCGCCTAATTAGATAGTTACAAGCCATGATAATACACTGTTAACACCCGGGTAATGGAAATCATACGGAAAGGAGCAAGGCAAGATGAACAATGACTCAATGGGATTCGTGATCACCATGGCTGCCTTTGCATTTTTTGTAGTGTGCCCTAGGATGGGAGCAATGACCAATCTACTTGAAAGGCAAACTAGTTTTCCTATTTATTGGTTGGTTATCATAGGCACCTTTTGCAGTATACCTTTGCTCGTGGCCATGACATGGCTGATTAAGCAATGGGGCTTGGTAGCCGGCCTCGGATTTGCCATTATAACAGACCTGGCAGCAGCAGCGATCCTCACCTCCATCAGTATGAAGGTGGCAGTGGAGACTTTTATCATCGCTGTTTTCGTAGTGGCAGGCAATCAGGTGGCGAAAATGCTATCAGGTAGATTCTTTTTATGAAAATGTGGGTATCCCCAAGCCCTGGAACTAAGAGCGGACATCAAACTGACTCTCGATTTTTACAATAGAGTCAAACAATGCTAAGTCCGCCTATTACCCTAAGCATAGAAAGAAAGTGAGAATGACTCGATTAAAGCCAAATAAATATAGGGAAATCACTGCGGCACGAAAGCTTCTAGGTCTTCCAGAAACTGCCACCATGGCATCCATTAAGGCCAGTTACAGGACACTGTTGGCAAAGTGGCACCCAGACAAGTGCCGTGAGGGCAAAGAATTATGCCACCAAATGACACAAAAAGTTATTTGGGCCTATAAGACGATTGTGGATTATTGCTCGAACTATGAGTATTCCTTTACTGAGCAGAGCATAAAAAGGCATTTATCCCCCGAGGAGTGGTGGATTGATCGTTTTGGGGACGATCCCCTCTGGGGAAGAGGGACGAAGTCGGAATAATCATTCGTATGGAAACTATGCGCAGTGGCCGATTGATGGGGTAGTCTCCTCAAAACCAGGATTACACATATACAAGTAGGAGGAGTTATGAAGCGAATAACAATAATGCTCGCATCGCCGCCTTATTCTGGCCAAGACGTGGACACAGTGCTGGG
>QMLZ01000241.1 GCA_003646995.1 Deltaproteobacteria bacterium
CTAATGATAATACATCATCTGGAAATGGTCAAGGCAGTGTACACGCAGGAGGAGAGAACGTTGATAAACACCAAACGCAACGGGTGGGAAGCAGCAGAATGGGCTATGTTGGCCTTGCTGATGCTGGCTTTCCTGTTGCGGGTGGTAGCTCTGGATGCGCAGGGCCTATGGGCCGACGAGATGGCGACCGTCGTCATCTCCGAGCGCGATTGGGCGGGCGTGATAAAGTGGGTGATAGACGACCGCGTACACCCGCCGCTGTATTATCTACTCACGTCGCCGTGGATGGCCCTGGGACGCGGCGAGGCCTGGTTACGGTATCCATCGGCGATGTGGGGGGTACTGGCCACGGCGTTGGGATACGCGCTGGGTAAACGCCTCCACGGGCGGCGGGTCGGAGTGACGGGAGCGGCTCTGCTCGCCCTCTCCCCCCTGCTATTGTGGCATTCGCGTGACGCGCGGATGTACGCCATGCTCACTGCGCTCACCATCGGGAGTAGCTATTTCTTTGTGCGCCTGTGGGATGGCGCTCGCCGCCGCGATTGGGTGGGATACGTGATCTTCAGCCTGATGGCGGTGTACACCCATCATTTCGCGGTGTGGATCATGCTGGCCCAGTTCGTGTTCATCGCTCTGGCGCGACGACACTATCCCCAGGCGCTCAAAGCGTGGACTCTGGGGGCAGGGCTGGTGGGGATGCTCTATGCCCCGTGGATATTGACGATCCTCTCCGGGGAGGGTCTGCGGCGGGCGGGTATCAGTTGGGTGCCGGCCGCCGGGTTGCTCGATCCGTTGTGGACCCTGTTCACCTTCCTCCTGGGCCACAGCGCCGATCCGTTCAATCCGGTTTTCTACCTGGCCTTCCTGCCGGCTCTGGGTCTGCTGGCTTTTGCGGTGATACGCTTTTTCGGCGAGCGAGAGGCGAGTCTGGGCTACTTGCTGGCCTGGCTATTCGTGCCCCTGGCTATGGTGTGGATAATTTCCCTGGATTGGCCACTGCCTGAGAAGCGCGCCATCTACATGGATCGTTTCATGATCGGGCAGATGCCGGCTTTCCTATTGCTCATCGCCTGGGGATTGGAGCGGCTGGCACGCTGGCGACGCTGGGCGTGGGCAATGGGCCTGGCGCTCATCCTCGTCCCTACCCTATTCTCTGTACACGGACTGTACTGCGATGTGCGTTACTGGAAAGAGGACTGGCGCGGTGTGATAACCTACATTGATGAGCACTCCCAGGGACGCGATTTGCTACTGATCACACCTGCCCAGTACCACATCCTGTACTACTACCGGCCGGACGTCCCCTGGGACGAGGTACCGCTGTTCCTCGGTGATGATGAAAAAGAAGCCGAAGTGTACCTGGCGGATGAGATGCCGAGGAAAATGGCGGAGATCGCTGCCCGCGCCGATCGGATGTGGTACGTTGTGCCCACGCCGGTGGTGAACGCGCACCTGTTTGTGTACGACCGGGAGGCGAAAGCACGGGAGCGGGTGGCAGCGGACGCGGTCAAGGGGTGGTTGGATAAGCACTATTCCCTCAGCGAGGATCGCCAATTCCCCGGCGTGTATCTGGTTTGCTATAGATTGAAAGAGTGATTCCTTGCAGGATACGGATTACCGGATGGACCGGATAAAATCAAAGAAACAGAAATCCATGGCATCGGAGTTTATCCGAGTCCCAAAGGTTTGGTTACGGCCGGAGGCCAGGATAGGGCCATGAAGTGGTGGGAGCGGCTGCTGCCGCTAGGAACGGTAGGCCTAGCGTTTGTCCTGCGGGTGTGGGGACTGGGCACGCAGGGCCTGTGGGCCGACGAAATTGCCACGGTGATGTTTGCCGAGCGGCCTACTGTGCCAGATCAACTCAAATGGTTGCTGAATGCACGCAACCAGCCCCCGGGGTATCACTTGACGATGCGGGCCTGGCTGTGGCCAGGGCATCAGGAATTTTGGGTGCGGGTGCCGTCGGTACTATGGGCGACATTAGCTGTAGCCGTCATCTACGCCCTGGGGCGGCGGATGGCCGGGCGGCGGGTGGGTGCCCTGGCAGCCTTCCTGCTGGCAACCTCGCCACTGCACGTATGGCATTCGCAGAACGCCCGCATGTACCCCATGCTGGTGACGCTGGCGCTGCTCTCCAATCTCTTCCTGGTACGACTGGCGAAGCGCGAGAGGTGGTGTGACTGGCTAGGATATTTCGTATGCAGCGTAGCCGCAATGTGGACTAATTTTTCCGCGCCATTCGTCATCCTGGCCCAAATGGTGTATCTGGTCTTCACACGGCGGCGGTACATGAAGTTGGTACAACATTGGTTCGTATGCATGGTGGCAATGGGCCTGGCCTTCTCTCCGTGGGCAATTGCGATTTTCCTCAATGGCGGCCTACACAAAGCCGGCATCTGGTGGATCCCACCGGCACGACCATTCGAACCGTTGGTGACCTGGTATAGCTTTGTGATGGGGCCGGCCGGCGCGCCCGATGCATTCTATGGCCTTTTCCTCGTGGGGGGACTAACAGCATTGGCGTTGCTCTTTTACGCGGCGTGGGCCACGCGGCGCGAGAGCGCGCTGCTGACGCTCTGGCTGGCACTGCCGGCAATAATGGTGATGCTGATCTCGCTTGACCTGCCCATTCCCCAGAAGCGCTCGGCCTACCTTGACCGCTTCCTCCTCGCTACACTACCACCTCTGCTGCTCCTGATCGCATGGGGGATGGTGCGGCTGGTACAACACCGGCGGCGGTTGGGCGAGCTGGTATGCACATTAGTGTGCGTGCCCATGCTGGTCTCGCTGGCCCGTCCATACCTGGATACCCGCTTCCGGCGCGATGACTGGCGTGGCGTATTAGAGTACATTAACGCCCATGCCAAGCCAGGTGATCGCCTGCTCATGCACGCCGGTGATGTTCATGTATTGTACTACTACAGAGCCCGAAAGGACTTGCTTGATACGCTAGTTATGATAGATGCACCCAGCAGCACCGGAAAGAGCAACGCGGACGCCGAGTCTGGCTGGCATACCGAAACTCAGAAGGCATCGCGAGTCTGGTTCCCAGTGTACGTGGTGCCCATCCAAACACACCTGTGGTTAGAGCATCGCTATGCCGATCCGGTGGGACGTGCAATGGAGGACGAGGCAAAGCAATGGATGGACGCTCGCTATCAACCGGTTGAGGAACACGAGTTCACCGGGATTTACCTCTCCCTCTACGAGCCGGGGGCTAATTCCCAAAGGGAGCACACCAGATAATGACACACGGACATTGGGAGCAGTCGGAGATGGCAGAGATACCACCTATTGATTGTTGGTCTGATAGCCAGAGAGCCTGCCACAAGTGAGCAGAGTGTGTATGGGGGAGTACTGTGATAACCATAACCACACAGAATCGCAGCTTGAAATTCATTATCGTGGTCGTCCTGTTGGCACTCCTCCTCACTTTGAGCGCCTGGATCGTGGAGCGGCAGCTCGTTAGCACACGCCATACCCACTTTGACTTCTATCTGCTTTGGCGAGGGAGCCAGGAAGTGCTCGCCGGCCGGAGTCCGTACACCGACGCTATAATGCTGGACATCCAGCGACATACCCTGGGGCATCCTGCCGCGCCGGATGAAAATCAATATCGCTTTGTCTACCCGGCGTACCTGGCTCTTATCTTGTTTCCACTGCCGCTGCTGCCATTCCCTGTCGCGGCAACGTGGTGGTTGGTCTGGCAATTGTTGTTACTCACCCTATTCATCATCTTTCTATTACGAGCACTGGACTGGCACATCGGCCTGAAAACGCTCCTGGGGCTGACCCTGATGGCTATTTCTTTCCGATATACTTTGATAACCTTTGTCTGGGGACAATCTTCGATTTTCATTCTATGCCTCCTGGCAGCAGCACTGTGGCTATGGCGTCGCGGCTTGGACCTGTGGTGTGGAGCCTGCCTGGCAATAGCCACGGTGAAACCGCAGTTGCTCCTGGTGATTCTGCCGGTCTGGCTCTTCTTTGCCTGGCGGCAGAGACGTTGGCAGGTGTGGATTAGCTTTGGGGTGACAATGGGCGTGCTGATTTTTCTGCCCTGGCTGTTCATCGGCAACTGGATCGCCGGCGTATGGAGCCAGGTGAGACCCTATTGGGGGTACACGGGCGCCAGTGCGCTGATGACCATTCTGCCGCGTTTCCTGCCTTCCGCACCGCTGCGAACAGCCGGGCAAGTAGGGGGATCGTTGGCACTGCTCGGCTATGTGGCCTGGCTTTGCCGACAAAAGCGTGATATGGCAGATACCGGCGATCTGGCCCTGATCCTGGCCGTGGCCGTGGTCGTGACATTGATGGTCGTGCCCCTGTCGTGGGCCTACGACATAGTGCTCTGTCTGTTTCCAGTGTTCCTTGGGCTAGAGCAATTACAGTCGCATCGCGAACCCGTGGCCCGCGCTCTCTACGGGGTGCTGTGGCTGACCTCCGTCGTCTCCTGGTTAATCAACACTCTCTTGCCGTTGGCCTTTGACGCGATGGGATGGAAGTACAACGTTTGGACGGCGGACAAGATTATCATCCCAGCGCTAATCTTTGTCGTGCTGATCTACATCTTGCATCATGACGGTGGACGGCGTAGCCAGGTTTCGCCGATTTTAGCTGTTTAGCGTGAGAGAACCTCGGATAAGGAAATACACGATGGATGAGAAAATGCTCGAAAAAAGAAACAGAAATCCGTGGAATCCGTGTCCCAAAAATTTGGTTGCGGCTGGAGACCCACATGCCGCCGCTCTACTACTTCCTGCTGCACGTCTCACTCACCGTGGAACGCAGCGAGCCCCCTGTGCGGGGCGCAGCTGCGAGAGTGCCGGACAATGTGAACAAATATCAGGCTGTCGGACGGAGTGTCACAGCGTGTGGCGAGAATCCCAGGCAAGTGAAATGGAGAAGCTATGAGCAGGTACGGAGGAAAA
>QMLZ01000242.1 GCA_003646995.1 Deltaproteobacteria bacterium
AAAGGCAGGGGTAACACCTAGGACCATCCGGTTTTACATACAAGAGGGACTCTTACCTCAGCCCGTCAAAACCGGCAAGACAATGGCCTACTATCCTGATGATTTCGTAGAAAAAATTCGAGCCATCAAATACGCCCAAACCAAACGCTTCCTCCCACTGATAATAATCAAGAGGATATTAGAGCAGAGTGATTTCGACTACTCTGTCCTTTCAGGCGGTAGAGCTCGACCAACCCAGCGCAGGACTCAATCTCCAACAGAACCCAAGCAGGAACGCCAAGATAGATATCCACTGGATGCCTTGATGCACCAATCCAACTTGACTCAGCGAATTCTGAAGGACATGGCCAGAAAAAGGTGGATACACCCTATTGAAGAAAAGGGAAAGCAAACAGTTGATGAGTGGGAATACGAGTTCCTGCAGATGTTTTTAGACCTCCATGAAAATGGTGTCTCGTGGCACGAATTTGCAAGCCATTTCACTGCGATCCAAGAAGTCGTGGAAAAAGGTATTCAGGTTGAATTTCGAAACCTTTTTAAATGGATAGTTACAAAACCAATTAAGGACATAGAAAGGATCATTGAGCTAGAAGAAAAAACCACAGGCGAGTTTATCAAAAGGATGCGCAAGGACAGCTTTTGGAAGGCCATCCAGACATATACGTCCACTGCTGACTATGCATACCTCGCCACTGCAGATGAAGGCTTTGTATTACCAGAAGATGAGATCATTCGGCAACTGGAAGATCTTCAGGCAAGACTTGAAATTAAACACCCTGACCTCAGAGAAATGGTTGATCTTGCAACCGGATACAGTTGTATAGGTGCACTTGAGCATTCGGTCAAGATATTGCGGAGGGTTATCAAGCTTGACCCTGATAACCTCGATGCCCAGGTACGCTTCATATGGTATAGACGCTACGCAAAGCGAAAATTTGAACAGAGCAAGCTAGAGTCCCAGCTACAGGACATTGTAGCCAGGAATCCCAGTTATGCCGTTGCTCATGCCTTTCTTGCAGCATGGTATGCATTCAAGATACTCGGGATGGAAAAATCAAAGGAGCTCCTGCATTGCCTTAACCTATGTCTGAATGAAATATCGCAGGCAGAAAAGGGCAGGCCACGCGACCTGCATGATTGGGTCATCATCAAGTACATAAAGGGAAGGATCTATTTTACTATGCCGGCCCTGGGGGAATATCTTCCTGAGAAGGCACAACCTTTCAAGGAGATTCTCAATCACAAGAAAGAAATAGATAAGTACTATCAGGGTCGAATGCCATTCTTTCCCAAATGGCTCTGGCCCAATGTTTATTATTTCTATGGGTCAGCCTTGTTACAGCAATCACGATTCAAGGAGGCCATTAAGATATTAGGCCATGGACTGAACTATAATGTAAGTTCTCCTTACAGTGAAAGGCTCAAAAAGGCTATCTCACAGGCTAAAAAATCAATCCGTGAAAGGAGGCGCAGTTAATGGGTGACAGGAAATATTGGGACGAAAGGATGGAGACCATAGGTAGCGAAGACCTGAAAGCACTAGAGCTTGAAGAGCTTAGAAAGCAAGTAAAATACGTATATGAAAGATCTCCCTTTTACAAAGAAAAGTTTAAAAAAGCCGGTGTTTCCCCTGAAGACATTAAGTCATTAGAGGATCTCAGACGCCTTCCTTACACCACCAAAGATGAATTACGTGAGACACAGGAAAAATATGGCGGCCTAGGTGGCCACCAATGCGCCGAGACCCGTGATATAATTAGAATTCAAGGAACGAGCGGAACTACCGGACGCCCACTTTTCATAGGGCTTACGCGCAATGACGTGAATCTCTGGAACGAACTTTTTGCCCGGCATGCTTGGACCGGCGGGCTTAGGCCCGACGACATTCTGATTAATCCTGCCAATTTCACTCTTTTTGTGGGTGGACTTACTGAGTGCTCCGGAGCTGAGCACATGGGCATTACTGTTATCCCCGCACCATTTGTTAGCACAGGCACTGAAAAGTTTATGATGCTAATCACAACCTTTAAACCCACTGTACTTTTCTCGACCCCTTCGGCTACTGTATTCTTAGAAGATGCTGCCCGGAAGATACTCAAGATGGAACCCTCAGAACTGGGCTTTAAAAAAGGGTTTCTTGCTGGTGAGGCCCTGAGCGAAGAAGAACGGACGAGAATTGAAAAGACCTGGAATATTACTGCCCGCAATTTCTACGGTCTTGCCGATGTAGCTGCAGACATAGCCGCCGAGTGTGGTGAATCTCCAGGGCTTCACTTCTGCGCTCAAGGGGCTCTCATACCAGAGTTAATAGACCCTGACACCCTTGAACCAATGGTAATAGAGGATGGCGCAGAGGGCGAAATCGTCTTCACCACCATCAACAGAGAAGCTACACCTGTAATAAGATACCGCGTGCGTGACATGGTTAGAGTATACACTAAACCATGCCCTTGTGGCCGAACAGGTTTTCGGTTTCACGTTATTGGCCGCAGCGATGACATGATCAAGGTGAAGGGTGTCAACGTATTTCCTAGCGCAGTAAAAGGAGTAATTCAAAGTTTTGTCCCCAAGACCACAGGTGAATTTCGTATTGTATTACCTCACCCAGGCCCTTCTTTTGGTGAAAACCTAACAATCAAAGTGGAGTACAGCAAAGAGGTAAATACTGAAGACCTTGAAGACCTCGCCACTGAACTAAAAACAGCAATAAAACAACAGCTGGTCTTCACACCGATAATTGAATGGGTTCCAGAGGGAACATTTGAGCGTTCTCAGTATAAGGTGGAGTACTTTGAAAAACTTTACGAGAGTTAAAGCAGGAGGCATTCCATGATAGCCGTTATCCTTTACTTATTTTACGGAATTATATGCCTCGCCTTGTTATTACTTGTCCTGCTCGTATTTTTGATATACCGATTTCAGAGAGGCAAGAAGAGAGTCATCCAGTATTTAGAAACCTCAAATATTAAAAAGATGGAGGGCTTGGGTGCAACCAGTTCACTTGAGATACTACCCTTGATTGACTGGTATACCGACAAGCCAGGCCTTCAAGGCGAGACAGGTGTATCTTACCTGATCAAAACAGATGAAACAACGATACTGTTTGACGTTGGATATAACCATGATCAAGCAGATCCTTCTCCCCTATTGCGCAACATGTCTGCACTGGGGGTCAGCCTGGCTGACTTCGACCGGATCTTTATCTCCCATAATCATCCTGACCATGTTGGTGGCCTCAAGTTTATGAGGCGTAAGACTTTCTCTCTAACCTCAAGGCAAATACCCTTACAAGACAAAATTGTTTATACCCCAATACCCATGAACTATCCAGGGTTAAAGCCAATTCATACGGAGGCACCTACTCCAATAGCAAAAGGCGTTTGCAGCATCGGGGTAATCCCAACACAGCTTTTCTTTTTTGGATGGACTCTCGAGCAGGCACTCGCATGCCGGGTGGAAGGGAAAGGCATTGTCTTGATAATAGGTTGCGGCCATCAGACCCTGCCCAGGATCTTGGAAAGAGCCGAAGCATTATTTGAAGATCCCATATATGGGATCGTGGGCGGCCTCCATTACCCTGTCACCAAAGGGAGACAACTTGTCCTGGGTATTCCTCTTGAAAAGTTCGTTGGTACAGGAAAGCCCCCGTGGCGACCAATCAACAAAACAGATGTGCTCAAAAACATCGAGCTATTAAAAACAAAGAATCCCAAATTGGTAGCACTTTCAGCCCATGACAGTTGTGACTGGACCTTGTCTGCCTTTAGAGAGGCCTTTCAAGATGCCTATCATGAGCTGAAAGTTGGTAGGAAGATCATTATATAGTGCCTTGCAAACTGGCCCAACATACAGCAAAGCAGGGAGGAAAGCACAGTGAGCGACAACAAGACAGGCCTGGTAATTGATATCTGCGTTATCCCACCGTTGGAGGAAACTCTTGAGGGTTTTGCAAATCCAACAGGGGAATTCGCACAATATTCACAACTTTATGGCAAGAAAGATATGGATGCCTTGCTGAGAGCAATACGCGCTGATCCAGCTTCATTTCTTTTGAACTTAATGGATGAAGCCGGGGTGGATATGGCTGTTCTTACAGCCGAGGACGCAGAAACCACCATGGGTATGAAGGTGCCCAACGAGAAAGTCGCCGACTTTGTTCGCTACCACCCCGATCGATTTATTGGTATGGCGGCAGTTGATCCCCACAAGGGTATGAAGGCTATTAGGGAGTTGGAATATGCTGTAAATGATTTAGGTATGAAATGTCTTTGCTTAGAGCCTTGGCTTCACAAGCTCAGGAGTAATGACAAGTTATACTATCCTATTTACGCCAAATGTGTTGAGCTGGATATTCCTGTCTGGATTCATAGCTCAATAAATTATGTCCCCCAGTTAACAATGGATTTTGGCAGACCAATATACCTGGATGAGGTTGCCGGCCATTTTCCAGAACTGAGGATCATCGCAGGCCACGGAGGATGGCCGTGGGTAAACGAGATGGTGGCCCTCCTGTGGAGACACCCAAACGTATATACTGATATCTCAGCCATTCGTCCCAAGTATATAGGAACACCTGGAACAGGATGGGAACCACTCCTCAGGTATGGCAATAACATTATACAAAACAAGATCTTATTTGGGACTGCTTGGCCAGCCCAGCAGTTTAAAAGCAGCATTGAAGAAATCAAGGCCCTACCGCTGAAAGAAGAGGTAAAGAGGAAGTGGCTAGGGGAAAACGCCAAGGAATTGTTAAGGCTGTAGCAAAGGGATAAAACTACGCAAGCTTAGAGAAGGAGGATAATATGGAGAATTCAGGGCTCAAGAGAAGTTTGACATTAGTTACTGTGTTCACTCTGATCACTGGAGCAATGGTCGGCATGGCTTGGGCAGTGCTCCCAAATATCCTTTTCGGGTATGCAGGG
>QMLZ01000243.1 GCA_003646995.1 Deltaproteobacteria bacterium
CAAGGCAGGCCTGCCTGAAAAAGATGCCAAAGATTGGAAAGGGTTCAACAGCCATTGATACCTGTGTTGGAAATCAGATAAAAATAGCTGTATACTGGTTCTCGGTTTGCAACCATTTCCATTATTGTTTGGCTGACTAATGATAGGATCGGGAAATAACTTGGGCCAACCATGAGAATAATATTTTTTGCTGGAAAGGGGGGAGTAGGGAAGACCACGCTGGCGGCAGCCACGGGGCTTAAGGCTGCACAAGCCGGGAACAAGACTATCATTATATCTCTAGACATAGCCCACAGCCTCTCGGATATCTTCGATCTTTCTAAAGACCTTCTGGATCTCAACAAGGGCAAGCCACTCCAAGTACACGATAATTTGTGGATACAAGAACTGGATATTCAAGAAGAAATTGAACGAAACTGGGGTGAGATTCACAAATATCTGGCCACGCTTTTCAATACAACTGGATTGGACGAGATAGTTGCCGAGGAGCTTGCCGTACTGCCTGGAATGGAGGAAGTAAGCCTGCTCCTTTATATCAACAGCTATGCAAAGAGAAAGAATTACGACGCCATACTGCTCGACTGTGCACCAACGGGGGAATCTCTTAGGTTTATAAGCATACCCACCACCCTTGAATGGTACATAAAAAAGATCTTTAAACTGGAAAAGACCCTTGCCAAGATAGCCAGACCTTTTGCCAAACGGCTGTATGACGTACCACTGCCGGGAGACGAGTACTTCGACGCAATTGAAAAACTATTTAGTCGCCTGCAAGGTGTAGAGGAACTTTTGACTAATCCCGAAGTGACCACGGTTCGCCTTGTCACAAATCCCGAAAAGATAGTTCTGAAGGAAACTCAAAGGGCGTTCCTCTATTTCAGTCTTTTTGGAATGCACATCGACGGCATAATAATGAACAGGATTCTTCCCGAAGCGGCTAATGAGAACTTTTTTGGCCAATGGAAGCAAAGTCAGCGACAATACTGCAAACGGGCTGAGTCATATTTTCATCCGGTCCCCGTCCTACCTGTTACTCTATTCAAGAACGAAGTGCTCGGTGTGAAAAGCTTGCTCGAATTGGCGAGAAGGGTTTATGGTCACAGAAATCCCCTGGGATATTTTTACAAAGGCATGCCTTTTCGATTCACAAAAGAAGACGGGGATTATGTTCTGAGCCTAAGAATGCCTTTTGCTCCTAAGGAAGCCGTGCAACTCAATAAAACCGGCGATGAGCTAATAGTAAGACTTGCCGGATTCAAGAAGCACATACTGCTGCCAAGGCAGGTGGCAGCATCGGATACGGTAATTGCTAAACTCGACGGGGACTACCTCAAGATAAAATTCAAGGGAGGCGAAAATGGCAAAGGGAAAAACCGCTGACGAAATCTATTATCTTTGCCCGGTAGGAAAATTTTTTAGTGAATTGGAAAAAAGGGGTCTTGGGAAGCAGTCAAAATTTAGAGAGCACATTGATCGGGCCCGAGTTGAATTCCTCAAGGCGATCCGATCCCTTTTGGACGAACGCATTGATGAATTGGAGAAGAGGTCTCCAAAGCGTAGCGGGAAAAAGGTTACAAAGATCAAGGTAGAATGAGACGCAAATTCCTCAGTTTCCATTTGACCCGCCCTTCCTGGCTTTGGTAGATAAAGGCCTTTACTGGCTAGTACCTTCTCAGTATCTCTTTGCTGTTTCTGAGGGAACCTGTGGTTTGAGTATTGTTTAGGTCAACCGCAGACGGGCCTTTGTATACTAGGCCAGGACGATCCATTTGGTAAAGGATTCAACGAAATGATGATAACTGGCGCAGGAGGAAGACTAATTGGAATTTACGACCATTAGGGGCTTTAGGGATATCCTACCAGAGGAGACGCCTTTGTGGCAGAAGGTGGAACAAAAGGCCAAAGACGTGTTCCGGACATTCGGATTCAAGGAAATCAGAACTCCCATACTTGAATACACGGAACTGTTTGCCCGGAGTATTGGCACAGACACTGATATAGTATCCAAGGAGATGTACACGCTTTTCGACAGCAAGGGGCGCGGTCTTACTCTTCGGCCAGAGGCCACAGCCTCTGTGGCTAGGGCTCTTGTTCAAAACAGGCTTTATCAGCAGGGAGCCGTTCAGAAGTTATTCTGCATTGGTCCTATGTTCCGGCATGAAAGGCCCCAAAAGGGGCGATTCCGCCAGTTTCACCAGATAAACGCCGAGTTATTTGGAGACGAGGGTCCCAAGAGCGACGCAGAGATCATTTACCTTGCTGTGTCTCTTTTAGAGACCTTTGAATTGAACAACCTCACACTCCACCTTAACTCCATTGGGTGTGCCACTTGCAGGCCCAAGTTTAGGGAAGACCTAAAATCCTATCTTCTCGACAAGTCACAACACCTCTGCCCTGATTGTCGCCGAAGATCAGAAACGAACCCCCTTCGGGTGTTCGATTGCAAGGTGGAGGCGTGTAGGACAATTGTGCGGGAAGCCCCCGTCATTACAGAGTACCTTTGTGAGGATTGCAGGGATCATTTCTTCCGAGTCCAGGAATATGTCCAGGAACTCAGCATGGAAACAACCCTTGACCCCAGGTTGGTGAGGGGCCTTGACTATTACACGAGGACCACATTTGAAATCCAAACACAGCAGCTTGGAGCCCAGAACGCAGTGCTGGGAGGAGGTCGTTACGACGGACTGGTTGAACAGTTAGGCGGGCCCAACATTCCCGGAATAGGATTCGCCATTGGAATGGAACGTGTGATGGCCCTGTTGATGGAGGAACAAAAACAACAACCCGCTCGCCCCGACCTTTTTGTGGCCGCCCTTGGCAAGCAGGCGGAGATGACAAGCTTCAGGTGGATCCAGGATCTGAGAAAACGAGGATTTTGGGTTGAGCAAGAGTATGGCGCAAAGAGCCTGAAAGCACAAATGAAAAAGGCGGACAGGCTTGGTTGCAAAAGGGTCCTGATCCTGGGTGAAAGGGAACTTGAAACAGGCAAGACCATCATTCGGGATATGGAAACCAAGGAGCAATCAGAACTGGCCGTGGATAATGTAGTGGAAACCTTGACCTCAATATTGGGAGGAGAAAACACTGCTCATGGAAAATGATATAGAGCTGTTGGGAAGTTGGAAAAGAACGCATGGCTGCGGTGCCCTGAGAATTGAGCACGTAGGGCAGGAGGCCGTGCTTATGGGTTGGGTAAATACACGAAGAGACCTTGGGAATCTCATCTTTGTGGATTTGCGGGATAGGACCGGGATAGTTCAGGTGGTTTTCGATCCCCAAATTGCGCCCGAGTGTCACAACAAGGCCAGGGTGCTGCGCAACGAATGGGTTTTGGCAGTGAAAGGGGAGGTGACCCCTCGCTTGAAAGGCCAAGAAAACCCGGACCTGCCAACAGGAGCGATCGAACTAAAAGCAAAGGAAGTGAAGATCCTGAACAGGACAGAGCCACCACCCTTTCAGGTGGATGGGGCCGTGGACGGGTCCGAGACATTGAGACTGAAATATAGGTACCTGGAACTAAGGCGTCCAGAGGTCTTTAGATTATTTCAGACAAGACACAGGATTGCCGCTTCGGTGCGAAAATTCTTAGACGTCCAGGGCTTCGTGGAAGTGGAAACCCCCTTTCTCACCAAGAGTACCCCCGAAGGGGCGAGAGACTACCTCGTGCCAAGCAGGGTCAACAAGGGCAAGTTCTATGCCCTCCCCCAGTCACCCCAGCTATTCAAACAGCTCCTCATGATAGGGGGATTTGATAGGTACTATCAGATCGTCAGGTGTTTCAGGGATGAGGACCTGAGAGCTGACAGGCAACCTGAATTCACTCAGGTAGACCTGGAAATGTCTTTTGTTACAGAAGAAGATGTAATAGGGGTGCACGAAGATATGATGGCATATGTATTTGGAGAAGTGCTGGACCACGAGCTGGCCACCCCTTTTCCTCGACTGACATACAAGGAGGCAATGGAGAAATTCGGAACAGACAGGCCTGATTTGAGATTCGGCCTTGAGATTGTGGATATCTCCGAGATTTGCGCAAGATCAGACTTTAACGTGTTCAAGACCACTGTCAAAGAGGGTGGAGCGGTCAAGGCAATAAATGTGAAGACCGCTGCTTCATCTTTTTCAAGAAAGGCATTGGATGAACTGGCACAGGTTGCGATAGATCAAGGTGCAAAGGGCCTTCTCTACATAAAGGTGGAAACCAGGGGCTGGAAATCATCCATTGAAAAGTTCTTTCCCGAAAGCATAAAACTGGAGCTGAATAAGGCCTTGAATGCTGAAGACGGGGATCTCTTACTTCTGCTAGCCGATCAACCTCAACGGGCCTGCTCTATTCTGGGAGAAATTAGGTTGTTGGTTGCCAAGAAGCTACAACTGATTGACGAATCCAGGTTCTTATTCCTGTGGATTACGGAATTCCCTTTGCTTGAATACAATGAGGAAGAAGCACGATTTGAGGCGGTACATCATCCCTTCACCTCCCCAATGGAGGAAGACATCCCCTTGCTGGACAGTTCACCCCACAAGGTCAGGGCAAGGGCGTATGACTTGGTTCTCAACGGTGCTGAAATAGGCGGAGGCAGTATCAGAATCCACCTTCTGGACTTGCAGAAAAAAATGTTTTCGGTCCTTGGAATATCACCTGAGCAAGCTGAGAGAAAGTTTGGGTTCTTCTTGGAAGCTCTGCGCTACGGAGCGCCTCCCCATGGAGGCATGGCAGTCGGTTTTGACCGCCTTGTGTCCATTATGACAGGAGCGCAGAGCATCCGCGAGGTAATAGCATTCCCAAAAACCACCAGTGCCACTTGCCCCCTTACCGACGCCCCATCAGAGGTGAGTGAGGCCCAGCTCAAGGAATTGGGGCTGCAATTGTCCTTGGAAAGAGATAATTAAATTCTTTCTGTAG
>QMLZ01000244.1 GCA_003646995.1 Deltaproteobacteria bacterium
ATTCAAAAACATTTTTCATGAGATGTTGAAATTAGGGAGAAAAGGACATGATCATACGACCAAGGCGGTTGAGAAGGACCAGGGTTTTGAGGGATATGGTGAGGGAGACCTCTCTTTCGCCAAAAGATTTCATATATCCTCTTTTTGTAAAACCAGGGAAAGGGGTAAGGGACCCCATAGGCTCCATGCCGGGGCAATACCAATTCTCAGTGGACACCCTGGTGCAGGAGGCGAAGGAAGCCTGGGGCATGGGGATTCCAGCAGTGATTCTTTTTGGCATTCCCGATGCCAAAGATCCCACGGGCAGCCGTTCTTGGGCGCCCGACGGGATTGTCCAGCAAGCAGTAGCAGCCCTAAAGGAGAGTAATCCCGAGATGGTCGTTATTACTGATGTTTGCATGTGTGAGTACACAGACCACGGGCACTGCGGTGTGATCAAGAATGGAGACGTTGATAATGACGCAACCTTGGAGCTGCTTGCGAGGCAGGCAGTTTCCCATGCAAGGGCAGGAGCAGATCTTGTGGCTCCCTCGGATATGATGGACGGAAGAGTAGAGGCTATCAGAAGAGCCCTTGATGAGGAAGGATACAAGGATACTGGTATCCTCTCGTATGCAGTAAAATACGCCTCTGCATTTTACGGTCCATTTAGGGAGGCTGCTGACTCAGCCCCCCAATTTGGGGACCGGTCTAGCTACCAGATGGACCCGGCCAATGCGCTGGAGGCGGTAAAAGAGGCTGAACTTGATATCGAGCAAGGTGCTGACATGATAATGGTAAAACCTGCCATGGCATATCTGGATATCGTAAGGGCTGTGCGAGAGATTTGCCTTGTTCCTGTTGCCGCGTACAATGTGAGTGGCGAATATGCGATGATAAAGGCCGCCGAGGAAAAGGGATGGATTGATGGAAAGCGGGTGATGATGGAATGTCTCTTGGCCATAAAAAGGGCAGGGGCAGATCTCATTTTAACCTATTTTGCCAAAGAGGCAGCCAGGGTATTAGGGTAATATGCACAGAGCTCATTCCGCAAAACAAAATGGGCTTAGACTTGTAGCATGGGAGATTACGCGGACCTGCAATCTGGATTGTGTTCATTGTAGGGCCTCTGCGGGCAAAGGGCCATACCAAGGGCAACTCGACACGGAAAGATGTGTTGAGATCTTGGAAGAGATTTGCAAGGTCGGCAAACCAATAGTGATACTGACGGGCGGAGAGCCACTTTTAAGGGAAGATGTTTTCGACCTTGCGAGAAAAGGGACTGCCCTGGGCCTGAGGATGGTTATGGCCACAAATGGCACTCTTCTTAGTGAATCCATTGTCAAAGAGATCAAGAATTCGGGGATAAAGAGAGTAAGCATTTCCATTGATGGGGCCGATGCTGACCAGCATGATGCATTTCGAAAGGTCAAGGGGGCTTTTGAAGGAGCTATGTCCGGCATAACGCTTTTAAGAGATCATGGGGTGCCTTTCCAGATCAATACGACAGTAACAAGACATAACGCTTCCGATATTGAGACGATTATGCAATTAGCCGTGAGTCTGGGAGCTGTTGCCCACCACCTTTTCTTGTTGGTGCCTACAGGCAGGGCCAAGGATATGAAAAACCAGGAAGTGGAGGCACAAGAGTACGAGAGAATCTTGCATTGGTTTTACCATATGAGAGATAAAGTTCCACTTCATTTAAAAGCTACATGTGCGCCTCAATACTATAGAATCCTGAGGCAAGAGGCCTATAATAAAGGTGAGAAAGTGGATTTTAAAACATATGGGCTGGATGCAGTAACAAGGGGCTGCCTGGGAGGGGTATCTTTTTGCTTTATTTCCTACGATGGGATAGTTCAGCCCTGTGGTTATCTGGAAGTGAATTGCGGGGACGTGTCGGTAGAGCCTTTTGACAGAGTTTGGTACAGCTCGCCGATTTTTTTAGAATTAAGAGATTATAAGAACTACAAAGGAAAATGTGGCAGGTGTGAATATGTAAGGTTTTGTGGAGGATGTAGGGCCAGGGCCTATGAGGCCACAGGTGATTTCTTGGCAGAGGAGCCACTTTGCATATATGAACCCAGGAGAAAGGCTAGGCAACCAGGATGAGCATGGATGAAATAGACAAGAGCATTCTGAATGAGATTCAATCCCATTTTCCAATTCATCCCAGGCCTTATAAGGTAGTGGGAGAGCGTCTAGGTCTGTGTGAGGAAGAGGTAATCGAAAGGGTTAAAAGGCTCAAGGACGCAGGGATCATTAGAAGGATAGGAGGGAACTTCCACTCTCACCGGTTAGATTTTACTAGTACCTTGTGTGCTGCGAAAGTACCGAAAGAAAAGGTGGAAGATTTTGTTTCTGTTGTAAATAGTTATCAAGGTGTTACCCACAACTATCTTAGAAATCACCCATACAACATATGGTTCACATTCATTGCTGAGGAGATGGAAGTTATTGACAGGGCGCTAAAAGAGATTTCTGAGAAAACAGGGGTCAAGGAGATCCTTAACCTTCCGGCGGTAGAGATGTTCAAAATAAAAGTTCATTTTGATGTCTAGCCTAGTACTCTTCATCGTACTCATTGTATCGGGCCAGTAGCCTTTCAGCCTTTTCCGCGGTTATAAACCCCCTATCTACTAGGACGTCAGCTATGCCGTCTTCCCTGAGATCGTCTATATCAAGGACTTTTCGTACCTCTTTGCCTTGAAGACTGAAAAAGGTGTAATTCAGAGTAGGCCTGGACTTTTTCAAGAGTGTCACATGGAGGCCATCAAATATAAAGTGATAGCTTAAAAGAGAGTACAATGCGCCTCCCAAGAGGGTCCATAGGAATATCTTCTTTCGTAGTTTCATAAAGTCGACCACCCTTTTTCCAGGAAGTTTTGTGCTCAAGCTTCCAGCTTGACTTATTTTTCTAATCGGTTTTGGTTAAAAAAATATAAGGGATTAGTAAGGATGGAGGCCTCTGGCTATAGGGTACCTTCTGCCGTAACCAAAGGCCTTGGAGGTCACCTTTAGGCCGGGAGGGGCCTGTCTGCGCTTGTACTCATTGAGCACAAGGCGCCGGAGCACGTCACGCACCGTGTCGGGATCGTGGCCTTGAGCTACGATTTCTTCGTAACCCATATGTTTTTCTACTGCCATCTCTAGGATTTGATCAAGTATTTCGTATGGTGGGAGGGTGTCTTGATCTGTTTGGTTTGGTTTTAGCTCGGCGGATGGAGGCCGTGTCAAAACGCGGTTTGGAATGATTTCTTTATCCCTATTGATGTATCTCGCCAATCTGTAGCACCAGGTCTTAGGTAGATCCGAAATCACAGCCAGGCCGCCACTAAGGTCACCATACAGCGTACAATATCCCATTGCGAACTCGGACTTATTGCCAGTGGTAAGAAGCAGGGACTTGAATTTGTTTGACAGTGCCATGAGTATGTTTCCCCTGATGCGTGCCTGTATGTTTTCTTCGGTCTCGTCCTCGGGCATCCCTTTGAATATGGGCGCAAGTGTCTTTTTGTATGCGGCAAATAGTTCATCAATGGATATCTCTTCAAACCTGATTCCCAGATTGTGTGCCAGTTTTCTTGCGTCTTCTTTGCTCATTTGAGAGGTATACGGGGATGGCATGCTGACTCCCATAACATTTTTTGACCCCATGGCTTGCCTTGCGATGTACGCTACCAGTGAAGAGTCAATTCCGCCGCTGAGGCCCACTAGTACCTGTTTAAATCCACATTTTACGGCATAATCTCTTGTTCCCATTATCAGGGCATCATGAATATTTTTTTCTTGAAGAGGCCATGGATCCGTGATTGGCTCATATGACTCACCATCCTGCCATATCATGAGGTCTTGATCGAACCCTTTTGCGAGGCGGATTAGGTTGCCGCTGGAGTCTACAACCATGCTGAAGCCGTCAAATATCAAATCATCATTTCCCCCAACCTGGTTACAGTAAAAGGTGGGGATTTTGTAAAAGTGAGCGATTTCCTGCAGTATGTGAAGCCGTATTTTGGGTTTGTCTACGGTAAAGGGCGATGCAGAAATGTTTACGAGAAGATCTATGTTTGTGGAATTCATTAGCTCTTTTACAGGGTCGTGTTCATACCTTGGAATGCCAGGGACTTCCCCCAGATTCCAGATATCCTCACATATGGTGACCCCAAAGGTCTTGCCTTTTAGTTCAAAGACAAGGCTGTTCGGGGCGGGTTCAAAATATCGAGTCTCATCAAATACGTCATAGGTGGGCAGCAGTCTCTTTCCCCCCGTTGCCCTCACTGATCCCGCAGAGATGAAGGCACAGGCGTTGATTAAAGGCTTTCCGGTGGGCTTAGGGTTACGGTCCACGTAACCGCACACAATCGGGATGTCCCTAACCTTATCAGCAAGTTTATTAAGGCTCTCCAGATTGGCCCTGACAAATGAAGGTTTTTCCAGCAGATCTCTTGGGGGGTATCCGGTAATACTCATTTCAGGGAATATCGCCAAGTCACATCCCATACCTGCTGCCTTGAGGGCGCCTTCTACGATTAGATTTCTGTTGTATTCAAGGTCGGCGATAATGGGATCAATCTGACACAGGGCTATCTTCATTTCACTTCTCCACGAAGTTGGTTCAATGCAATAAAATTACGCGTGTTCTGTAAGAATAACCGGCCATGGCCCCATTAATCAAGATGTTTGCGTAATGGCATCTTTATTGCATTTGAAGAAGACGTCTAAGCCGATTATGCGGCTAGAGCATGCTAACATTAGCAGGGCAGTTAAAGGACGATACTGTGGCATCTGACCATTTAATCTCTTAGGGTTGAATTCCCCGCCGCTTGCGGCGTAAACTGAGGGTGTGAGTGAATATGTTCATAAGAGTCATAATGTAACAGTCCTGATCTATCATTTGGTTTTTCCTGCCAAATAC
>QMLZ01000245.1 GCA_003646995.1 Deltaproteobacteria bacterium
AGTTTTAGCACCGGATAGGTGAAACAGTTGGCCACTTTCCCTCCCAGCTGCACCACGTACTCGTTGGGGATGGGTGCTATCCTCCGTTTCAGGTAGAGCACCGCCGTCACCACCGGCAGATCAAACTGCCGGGTCAGTGCCGCCGAGTAGAGGAATTGGCGGCGGGGGATGTCGTCTCGATGCTGAAGCTGGAACTCGAGGTGGAAGAGGTACTCCTGCCCCGCGCATAGTAGGCGGTGCACAAAGTCCACCCGTTCCTCCGGCAAGGCGATCTCGACGTTCTCCAGGGTGCCGATCAGCTTCACCGCGACGTTGGGAAAGACCAACTGCAGGAACTGATCGGCGTAGTTGCGGGCCATGACCTTGAGCACGCGGTCGAAGGTGTTGAAAGAAACCATCGTTTCCTGTACCCTCCATTCCTGGGATGTAGTTAACCCCTCACCCAACGAGCACGCCGCCGGCGAAGGGCTGCGGCGGTGAGTGGCGCGCCGCCCAGAACCACCACCCCGATGGGGCACAGTCCCCCAGGCGGTGGGGATGCCGATGCCGGCACAGCAGTGGGCACGCTCGTCGCCGTATCTAAAGGGACGGGAGTCGCCGTCTCTGTGGCCGTGGCCGTCGGCGTCGGAGTGGGTGTGTTCGTCGGCGTGGCGGTGTGTGTGGGTGTTGGCGTGGGTGGCGGTGTGTATGTCGGCGTGTGCGTCGCGGTGGACGTGGCCGTCGGCGTCGGGCTGGGCGTATTCGTCGGCGTTGAAGTCGAGGTCGGCGTGGCGGTTGGCGTCGGTGTATACGTGGGCGTGTGAGTTGCCGTCGCCGTGAAAGTAGGTGTCGAGGTAGGAGTTTTCGTCGGTGTGGGCGTGGATGTAGCCAGCCAGGAAGCGATGTACCCGCCCCCCACGCAGATCAGGCTGAGAACGACGATCAAAATCACCAATGCCCCACCCGCCAGGGCGATTTGCCACGTCTGGGGGGGCAGGTGGCGCTTCGGAACAACTGGCGCGGCTGATGGTGGCTCAACAGCAGGCCGCCCTGGGGGCTTCGTTTTCTCCGCCGGTTCTCTGGGAAGCGGCTCTTCGGGGGGCAGTTTGAGTCGCTCGACGACGGTGGTCTCGCCAGTTGCCGTCTCGGTGGCGAGTTTAATTGCGACGACGGTGATATTATCCGGCCCGCCTCGCTCGTTGGCGCGGGCCACTAACGTCTCGGCGGCGGCCTGTGGTTCGCGCGACGCGACCTCCCGCCAGATTTCTTCCTCGCTCACCACGTTGGTAAGCCCGTCGGTACACAACACCAGCGCATCACCGGGCTGCAAATCCCGCTCAAAAATGTCCACTTCGACGTCCGGTTTGTGCCCCAGGCAACGGGTAATCACGCTGCGATAAATGTGTCCCTGCGCTTCCTCCTGGGTCAACAGGCCGGCCTCGACCTGCTCACCTACCCAAGAGTGGTCACGGGTAATCTGTTTAATGTCTGCCTCACGCAGAAAATAGGCCCGGCTGTCGCCCACATTGGCGATAATCGCCTTGTTCTGGTGCAGAACCACCGCTACTAACGTGGTACCCATCCCGGCCCGGGCCTCGTCGGCGGCGGCCTGAGCGTACACTGCATCATTGGCAGTAACCACCGCCCGGCGCAGGCTCTCTTTCAGGTCGGGAATTGGATCGCTGTAGTAGGTCTCGAACAGGACAGCAATGGCCAGTTGGCTGGCCACCTCACCTGCCGCGTGACCACCCATCCCGTCGGCTACGGCGTACAGCCGCCCCTTGCGAGCGATCACCTCCGGGTGATGGTCCTCCTCGCGGACGATCCCCCAACTGTCCTCGTTCAGCTCGCGCTTTTGGCCCGCATCCGAGAATGCCCCGACCAGGGGGCGGAGTTCTTCTGTTGTGCTCATGGGCCGTCCTCCATTGTACAACCACGGCTAATCGCGCACGCGACGGCCTTTATTTTACCCTCGAATGTCAATTTTGACAACAGCCCACCGAAGCTACCCCCCTGATGTACAAACGCGGCGTCTTGCGCCGCGTTTACCAGCAGTTCTCGCTCTATAAAGCCGGCTGGATTCACCGAGGTGGGAGTAAACCCATCGGATCGGTGGGCTCTTTGTTCCGTCGTATCTCAAAGTGGAGGTGCGGGCCGGTGGAACGGCCAGTGTTGCCTATGTTGCCGACCCACTGCCCCTGCTCTACATATTGCCCGGCACTGACCCACACCGCGCTCAGGTGTCCATAGTAGGTCCAATAGCCATTCCCGTGGTCAATGATGACCAGCACACCATAGCCCATCTTGGTCCACCCCGCCTGGCGGACGTATCCTCTATCGGCGGCGAACACGTGGGTGCCCTGGGAGTTGGCTATGTCAATCCCGGTGTGCCAGCGATTGCGCACGTATCCAAACAGGTCAGTCAACCGCCCCTGCGCCGGCCAGATGAATTGGCCAGTGCCGCGCGGCGCGTCGGCCGGGAAGGGACCGGTGTACGTGGGGCGAAACACCACCGGCACGTAAGGCTTTCTGCCACCGGGCACGAGCAAGTGAACGCCTACTTGCAGGTCCGCGTCGCTGTGCACATTGTTGAAAGGACAGCCGGTGATGTCCTCAACCTCGACTTCGTATTTCTTGGCGATTTTGGCCAGGGTATCACCATCGCAGACGCGGTGATACGCACCGTCAATGGGCAAGATGTTGAGAACCTGCCCCGGCAGCAGAAGGTCGGGGTTGTCCTCCAGGTGCTCGTTGGACCACATGATCGTGGTCCACTTGAGGCCGAAGTCGGCAGCGATGCTAGACACCATATCGCCGGACTGCACGGTGTAGGTGATCACTCCCCGGCGCAAGCGGTCGGGGATAGTGGTATGCGGAACTGGGAAGCGGACGAGGGTAGAGCGCTCCGCAGGGAGCAAATTGCCCCGGCCGGCCAAAGCAGTGTAGGTGCGGTCGCCCAGGCTAGGCGCAGCCGTGGGGGGCAGCAGTTGGGGAGAATCAGCGCGCGGCAACTGTATCCCGCTCAGGGACAGAGTCAAAACCACCAGGCCAATGATGGCCAGGTGGGAAGCATAACGCAATAGAAATGGCCCGAAAAGGGTTTGGAGGTTCGTCCACACCCTGGGCCGAGGTAGCGCTTTGAGGATAGCCGGCAGTTTTTTGATTTTTACGTCGAGAGAGGACGACGTCGGCGTCTCCGCCATATTCCTCTTCCTCTTCCCCCGTCAAAACCGACAGGGGACTGATTTGTGACTCACCGGCGCGTATTATACCACAGAAAGGAATCTACGCCAAATCGCATCCTGGGGGAAATTGCCAGGTTGGGCAAAGCGTGCTACAATCTATTTGGGGACATCAAGATTCAGGAAGCAAGAAGCAGGAAATTGAGGAGAGATAACACGAATGGACGTTGGCACAATCAAACTGGTGAACATCGAACATGAAATGCGCAGTTCATATCTGGACTACGCCATGAGCGTGATCGTATCTCGCGCCCTGCCGGACGTGCGCGACGGGCTCAAGCCTGTACACCGGCGCATTCTTTACGCCATGCACGACATGGGTCTGCGCCACAACACCTCTTACAAAAAGAGCGCACGCATCGTCGGTGAGGTGCTGGGTAAATACCACCCCCACGGCGACGCCGCCGTGTACGATGCTATGGCCCGCATGGCTCAGGACTTTTCCATGCGTTACCTGCTGGTGGACGGCCAGGGCAACTTCGGCAGCGTGGATGGCGATTCACCTGCCGCTATGCGTTACACCGAAGCCCGCCTATCGGCCATCGCCGAGGAGATGCTCCTCGACATTGATAAAGACACCGTCGAGTTTGCTGACAACTTCGACGGCACGCTGCAAGAGCCAGAGGTGCTACCTGCCAGGTTGCCTAACCTCCTGCTCAACGGCTCATCGGGCATCGCGGTGGGCATGGCGACGAACATTCCACCTCACAATCTGAACGAACTGTGCGACGCCTTGATCTACCTCATTGACCGCTACGACGAGATGGACGAAATCTCGGTGGACGATTTGATGCAGTACCTGCCCGGCCCGGATTTCCCCACCGGCGGGATCATCCTCGGTCAGGAGGGCGTGCGCACGGCCTACGCCACCGGCAAGGGCCGGGTGGTCGTCCGCGCTGTGACCCACATCGAGGAAATGCGTGGCAACCGGCATCGTATCGTCGTCACCCAGCTCCCCTATCAGGTGAACAAGTCGGCGCTCATCGAACGTATTGCCAAGATGGTGCGCAGTGGTCGCCTGGACGCTATCTCCGATTTGCGCGATGAATCTGACCGGCGGGGGATGAGCATTGTCATCGAGCTCAAGCGCGGATCCCAGCCGCGCAAGGTGCTCAATCAATTACTCAAGTATACCCCACTGCAAACCACTTTCGGGGTCAATTTGCTGGCCCTAGTAGATGGCGCGCCACGGGTGCTCTCCCTCAAGCGCGTTCTGCAATTGTATGTCCAGCACCGCCAGGAAGTCATCACCCGCCGGTCGCGTTACGAGCTGGAGCGCGCCCGGCACCGCGTTCACATCCTGGAGGGCCTGCGCATCGCTCTGGACAACCTGGACGCGGTGATCGAGACCATCCGCCGCTCTCCCAACGCTGAGACTGCCCACACCCGCCTGAGGAAGCGCTTCAAGCTCAGTGATCTTCAGGCCCAGGCCATCCTGGACATGCAACTGCGCCGCCTGGCTGCACTGGAGCGCAAGAAGATCGAAGACGAGTACGCCGGGGTGATCAAGACAATTGCCCATTTGGAGGACTTGCTGGCTCACCCACGAAAAATCCTTGCTTTGATCAAAGATGACCTGCTAGACCTGAAGGAGCGCTTCGGCGACCCGCGCCGCACCCACATCGCCATCGAGGCCGAGGAGGAGCTAGAGGAAGAAGACCTCGTCCCA
>QMLZ01000246.1 GCA_003646995.1 Deltaproteobacteria bacterium
AAGAGCGGCATGTTCGCCGAAGCACTCAGGGCCTATGAGGCGGCGGTCAAGGAAAAGGAAAGTTACGAATCCATATACGGATTGGCCACGGCCCAGGCCGGAACGGGCGAGATGTTGATGGCCCTTGTGAATTTCCAAAAAGCGCGGGGTAAAGCAAAGGGCAACAAAGCTCGCTTTGCATGCGAACTGGCGATCGCCCAGTGCTACAAAGTCAACGGCAACGTGAAGAAGGCCCGCAAGCATCTGAAGGTGGCCCTGACGCTCAACCCGACAGCTCGCTTCGATGGGCGCTATCGCTCCCTGGTTGGTTACCTGGAGAGCGATGCCGAGACCAAGGCCGCGGGCGATGAAGAAACGCCGCCCTTCTTCCAGAATATTCTCAGCGGTTTGTGAGCTTGAAGCGCAGTCCACCCTTGCCCGATTGGCTGGTGATTTTGTATTGGGCACCCAGGTACGTGCTCAGCAGTGATTCGAACTGCTCTGGGGCTTCGTCCAGAGAGACCTTGAAGCGACAGTGAGTGGACCCGCTTTTGATGAGCTTGGCTTGGTACCCTGCTTTTTTGAAGAAAGAGGTGATTTTCAACAAGGGCATGGGTATCAGTCCCTTTTTCCATGAGAAGCGCACGTTCAGGCTCTTCTTTGACCATTTATGAGGCGATTCGACCTGATCTCGGTTTTTAACCCTGCCTAAAAAGGGCGCCATTTTTTTTGTCAATTCTCGACAGCCATCACTCCAGGCGCTGCGCTGGCTGGCCTTGCTTGTGCCCTTCGCCTTGTAGCGCTTGGAGTGGCGGACTTTTCGGATTTTGGCCTCCATGCTGCAGATATGCTCACGGGCCGTCATGCGCGTATGGGGAAGTTGGTTGCAAACACCGCTGGTGGTGATGATCAAGTCGGCCCGGGTTGGATCATCCTCGGCAATCACGCGGTATCCTCTATCCCGCAGCATTCCCTGTAGGCGCATCTTGCAGGGGATGGGCTCCAACTCGCGAATCACCCGGCCCAGGCCCGTGCCATAAATTTTGGCGGTCCTGAGTTTGGGTCCGGCATTCGAGCCCGCGGGCCATGCCAACAAGACGGTCATCAAAAAAGCGAAACGCTTCACAGGGATCCCTCCTGAAAAGGAACTAGACGGCTTTGATTCTATAACCATTTCTGCGGTTCAGACAGTAAAATAGCACATCTCGCGTACAGGCACGGGCACGTCCCTCGATAGGGCTCTGTTTCTGGGTTCAAACGCGCCGCGCCTTGCAAGAAGGGCACGAGCCGTATCGTATCGTTTGTGTCACCAATCCCCGGTTCGCCTCTCGGTCAGGCCTACAACACCGTCTTGAACTCTTTTTTGGAGGCCATGTCGCTTTTAGGCTTTTCTCTTGACAAGTCTGATAAGCCAATTATATATAAACATTCAGATGAAACGAGACAAAAGCCGCCTTCGACAGATGCTCAGACGCACCGAGGATGCGCGATCCAGCTTCGTGGAAAAGATCCTTGATGAGCGCGGGCCCTTGCGTCGTGGCTCGTTCGTCACGGTTGCTCGCAAATGCGGCAAGCCCAACTGCCACTGCGCAACCGGCGAAGGTCATCCAGCCAAGTACCTCTCTCTGAAAGAAGGCGGGAAGACACGGATGATCTTCGTCCCGAGTAGTGCCGCGATGAAGGTGGAAGAAGAGGCTGGGCGATACCGGCGCTTCCGTCAGGCAAGGGCTGAGTTAGCCAAGTTGTCCAAACAGTCGCTACAGATTATCGACGAGTTGGAGCAGGCCTTGGAGACCACGGAGGAGATCCCCGGCCGGCGAAAGACAAAGAAGCAACCATCGTCTCGCCGGAAGCTTTCGCGCAAGAAGAGGGGAGAGTCTCAGTGAACCTCACCGTTTATGAAGAGAACATGCCTCTGGTGCTGCAGGCCTTGGAGGATGGCGACTTCGATTACATCGATTCGGCCAGCGAGTACTTCGAGACGGAGTTTTTTCGTTACATTCGGGCCAAGGCCATTTTGTCCGACATCGCCGAAACCTATCCCACGCCACGGAAGAAAGAAGAGGTGCCGCTCGGGATTTACATCGCCAGCGATCTCTCCATGCGGCTGCACGGCGAGAACTCGTTCAATGCTTTCCCGATGGTGGTTCGGTCGGGGGGGCTAGTAAACGCACTGGGTCCGAAGGTCGGGCAAAAGGTCAAGCACCCGGACACCAAGGATGTGACGCTTGCTTGTGAGGGCTTCAATGGGAAAAACGTCTACGACAGGGAGACGCCGTGCGATTCGGATTTCCTGCGCAAGATGGCCAAGGACACGGATGCCGGGTTGTTGATGCAGTGGTACAACCGAGACGTGTTGCGACGTTTTCGGAAAAGTCGCGTGCTCGACAATGAAGGCATCTTCATTGGGGATGCCTCCTACCTGTTCGTGCCCGACAATCCAAAGTACGAGGGATCGGTTCGCTTGCTCTTCGACGAAGGCAATCATCCGGTCAGTAGTAAAGACATCAAGAAGATGGCTGACGAGAAGAAGCTGCGTTGCCGTTGGCGGCGTTGCTACAAAATGGTGACGCTGCTGCACACGAACCGGAAGCAGGATTACGCCCTCTTTGTCGGGGTGCGGGTTGTCTCCGGCAAAGCAAGCGAGTGCCCGATCCTCTACGAGATGGTGGATGCTTTTGTGGAAACGATGGGTCGGGGCGTGATGAAGCGGTTGATCCTAGACCGAGGCTTTCTGGACGGAAAGAAGATCGCTCGCTGCAAACGGGAGCACAAGATTGACGTACTCATTCCGCTAAAGCGGAAGATGGACATCTACAGCGATGCAAAGGCGCTGTTTGCGGAATCGGACGTGAAGTGGCAGACATGGGAGCCGCCCAAGTCAGAGGTCAAGTTGCTGCCTCGGCCTCGCCCGAAAGCGGTCGCCAGGCGAGAGAGGAAAAGGAAGAAAAAACTGGAGCAGCTCAAAAGCGAAATACCGCCCCCGCCTCCAGAGAAAACCATGATGAAAACCGAGGTGGCCGCCATCGGGGATTTTCGAAGCTGGTCGTCTTGCACTGTGCCGCTGACCGTAGTGGCCAACAGAGACATCTACGCCGACGGCCACGTGGAGACCTGGTATCTCCTCGACACCCGACGGGTGCGCGATCCCGGAAGACCTCGCGAGGAGTACCGCCTGCGAACGGCGATCGAGGAGAAATACCGCGTTTTGAAATGCTTCTGTGATCTGACCGGTTTCACGTCCCGCGCCTTCTCTCTTGTCGTCCACCAGGTTGTCTTCATCATGTTGGCGTACAGCCTGCTCCAGATCTATCTCCTTAGAGAGGGTCGCAAGAAACTAACGGGCAAAACGCCGCCCTCGATCCGCAAGCAACTACTTCCCTCTGACAGCTACAACATCGTCTATTGGAAGTGCTACTACGCGAAGTTCAGCGCCTATGAGCTGATCGATATTGTTTCTTCGGTGAGCGAGGAGGCGCGGAAGAAACTCAGGGAGAAGAGTCGGCGGCGGCGACAAGAGCTGCGTGAGAGTTTGAAAAATCCCCGTCCTCCATGACCCGCATATTTCCTTTCCCTGGCATTAGCCAGCCGATAGCGCATCGCCTCGTCGCCACTTCGTTCCTATGCCCTATCCCGAGATCGTCGAATGCCGATTCTACTTCCTTGTGACGAAGTCTCAGCGTTGTGCCCATTGAAATTCTTGGCAGCTACCAAACGAGGTCCATGGCTCCATCGAATGCCTCGATCGGGGCGCGATGACAGCCCGCAGTGCCTCAATGGCCCCGAGCCGGTGCCGTCGGGGCTATTAGTGTCTGAACCGCAGAACCAAACCACGCCAGTCCTTGTCTTAATGCCAACAGTCCATATAATAGTAGGGGTCTAGGAAAGGACGTACCCCGGCATGGCTTCCAAAGATGATCTCAACCCACCCGTGGCTTGTTCCTTTTGCGGCAAGCCTCAAGCCGAAGCGCGTAAACTCATCGCGGGTCCCACGGTCTACATCTGTGATTCTTGCGTCAAGCTTTGCAACGAGATCATCTCCGACGAAGAGGTGAGCGCGCCCGAAGAGGATCTTTCCGAGGGCATGCCCACGCCGGAAGAGATTACGCAGTTTTTGGACCACTACGTCATCGGCCAGGACCTGGCGAAGAAGACCATCGCCGTTGGGGTTTACAATCACTACAAGCGTTTGAATAACCGCGATGAAAAGCATGAGGTCGAGCTGACCAAGTCCAACCTTTTGCTCCTGGGCCCCACGGGTTGTGGGAAGACGCTTTTGGCTCAAACACTGGCCCGTTTTCTCAAAGTGCCCTTCACCATTGTGGACGCCACCAGCTTGACCGAGGCCGGCTACGTGGGCGAGGACGTGGAGAACATCGTCCAATCTTTGCTGACTGCGGCCGGTGGTGAGGTTGAAAGAGCCCAGCGCGGCATCATTTACATCGACGAGATCGACAAAATAGCCCGGCGCAGCGGTTCGACACCGTCGAGCAGCCGGGATGTGTCCGGCGAGGGCGTGCAGCAGGCCCTGCTCAAGATCATCGAGGGCACCCTGGCCAACGTTTCGCCCAGGGGCGCCCGGCGCCATTACCAGCAAGAGTTCATCCAGGTCGACACCACCGATATCCTTTTCATTTTGGGTGGCACCTTTCACGGATTGGAAGACGTGATCCGGCGCCGGATCGGAGAAAAGGGCATGGGTTTCGGTGCCAAGGTTGAGCGGAAGCAAGAGCATTCCATCGGCGAGCTTTTGGCCAAGGTCGAACAGCAGGACCTCTTGGGCTTCGGTTTGATCCCCGAGTTCGTAGGCCGCGTACCGGTTATCGCGCCCATGAGCGAGCTGGACGGTGAAGAACTGGTGCAGGCCTTGACCGACCCCAGGAACGCCCTGGTCAAGCAATACGCCAA
>QMLZ01000247.1 GCA_003646995.1 Deltaproteobacteria bacterium
CAAGGTACATCCTAGGACATTGGCCTCTTGAAGAGGCAATTAGACAAATGCAGAAGGATACGCGAAGATATGCTAAGAGACAAATTACGTGGTTCAAGGGAGAGAAAGAATTCATTTGGTTAAAGCCGGATCAATTTGAGATCCTCCTGAAAAGGTCAGAAGGATTCCTCTGCTGACCTGTTCAAGTGTGTGGCCACGCTAGGATTTTTGAAGGAAGGGATTAAGACGAAATGAATATAAGGTTTTCCGCGCCCCTATTGTTGTTTGTGCTTGTGACATTCCTTGCTATGCCGAAGGGGGCAATTCCAGCAAATCTCGTTGAGAGGGTGGAAGGGGGACAGGTCGACTGGACCAATAGGGTGATTGAGGCCACCGGCATCAACCATTGCCCGGACAAAAAAGCTAATGAGGCTCAGGCCAGATCCTTGGCCAGACACCGGGCAATTGAGACGGCCAGAGAAAACCTTCTGGCCATCATCAAACGTATTCCAATTGATTCAGATAAGCTTGTTTCAGATATGCTGGATAACGACCAACAAAGAGCAGAGGCATTGAGACCATATATAAAAAAAGCCGAGGTGGCTGACATAAGTTATGACAGTAAAAGGAAGGTCAGGGTGACCCTGTCACTCAGGATGGACGGGAAGGTTGCGGACATACTTCTCCCTGCCTATATAAAAACAATAGAACCAATAATGCAAAAGATATCTTCCAACAATAATGGGTGCAAGAAATACACAGGGATTGTTATCGACTGCAGGGGGATCGGATTTAGGCCTTGCCTGATACCCAGAATTGTAAACGAAAGAAACGAGGAAATTTTTGGTCCAGCATACGTCAGCAGGGAGTGTGTGATTAACGGGGGCATGGTCAAATATGTGTCTGGGCCTGATTCGAGGGTCAAGAACTTATGGTTGGGGCCGAAGCCCTTGGTGTTGAAAGCCCTCAGGCTAATCAAAGAAAAACCCACCGTAGTCGTGGTAACGAACGCGGATGGCGAGATTTTGAGGGGTGATCCAAACAACCTAGAACTTTTCCATGACTGCAAGGTGGTTTTTATTCTGGAATGAAAGACGGAAACCATAATCGTTTGGAGTTTAGGAGATGGGAAGTACCCGGCTGGCAGGAGGAGTTAGGATAGAGCTTTGGCTGATTGTGTGTATCAGCGTACTCTGGCTAAATGGCTGTGCCCCTACACCGAGAGAATTCGTGCTTGATTCGCCAGAGCACCGGCTCACAAATGGATTGAGGCTGCTGGAGCTTGGCCGTGTTGAGGACGCAAGATACGAATTCGGTGAAGCCCTCAGGCTTGATCCGTCATGCTGTGCAGCACTAAGGGGGATAGCTATTTCGTTGGGCCTGGAGGAGAGGTTCGAAAAGGCGTTTGAACTCATGAACCAAGCAAAGTCGTGTGCCAAGGATCCTAGGGACAAGAGTATGGCCGCCGTTGGGTTCATGCGCCTGAACGAGTTACAGAAGGCAAATGGATGGTTCAAGAGAACAGAAAAATTCTTCGATGAAGCACTGAGGTATTTTCCAGAGAATTCGTATGCCTACTACTACATGGGAATCGCCTGTGGGCAGGCCGGCCTGTTTCCAAAGGCCCTGTGGGCCTTTGAGGAGGCCGCAAAGATCGGAGGACCAATTGGCGAAAAGGCGGAGCAAAGACTCAACTCGGTCAAAAAGGTAATTCAGGCTAAACCTGTGAGTACTTCTGCCCGTAACCTAGCCTTAAAAGAGGTGTTGACCAGAGGGGACGTAGCGGTACTTTTTATTAGAGAACTGCAATTGGACAAGATTTACAGGGAGAGAGGGATTCCCTTCCTAGATGAGTCCAACAAGGGTTTCTCATTACCTCAAGATGTCTCGAAGCATCCATATAAAAAAGAAATCACCAAGGTGCTGCACCTTGGCATTCAGGGACTGACGCTCTTGCCGGGCGGGGGCTTTGGCCCCAATCTGCAAGTAACTAGATCTGAATTTGCCACCATGATTGCCGACATCCTACGCAACATAAGAGTCAAGGATTCGGCAGAGGCATTCACCGGTGGCAGAGAAGTGGTATTTGCGGATATCAGTAAGAAAGCGGCCTACCGGGCCGATGTAATATTGTGTACTGTATATTTTCACTTGATGGAACCTGAACACGGTCTGTTCAGGCCCATGGACCTTATTTCAGGGCCTGATGCCCTGGTGGCTGTGGCCAAACTTAAGAACCTAATAGGTCCGTAATGTGTGAGATAGTGACAGAGATGGATGCAGGAATTTTGGTGGGCATCCGTGTCGGTTGCCGGAATGAGGAGAAAACATGGGGTGAGTAAAAAGACAAACATGAACAGCGCCTATAGACCAGCTCAGATTCCCTCCTTGGCCAAGATAGGTGGGTTTCTAACAATTTTGATTGTATGTGTAGCATGTGGGGTGACAGACGGGCAGTGTCAGATCTCGCCTGGAGCAGCAAAAACAGACCAAGTAGTGGCACTGGGAAGTGGGCGTATTATGGATGAGAATGTTGCGGCGGCCAGGCAGAGCGCCATTGCTTCCGCCATCTCCAAGGGTGTGGAGTATTACTTGATAACCACCCTAGGCCAAAGGACCATGTCGGAAAATCTTGATCGTGTTGTTGAAGCGGTAATTCCAAGGTCAAAAGAGCTAGTGGAGAATTACCAGGTGGTTAAAGAGACACAGATAGGTGACAGGTATACGGTCCTCATAAGAATGAGAATTAACAAAAAGTTAGCTGCGGAGAGACTTCAGGAAGAAGGGTTGTTGAGTACTGAGACAAAACCTATAAGGATATTGTTCTTGGTGGGAAGTGCCCTTGGGGGACCTTTGCAGTATTGGTGGAGCAATCCCGCCGATGCGCCCCCTCTGTCCCCAACAGAACTTGTGCTCCTAAGGGCCTTCCAGGACAAAGGCTATGAGCTGATAAACAGGACCATTTCGCTTCCCTCGCAGGACATAACCCAGGAGATGAAGCAGGCGGATTTGGATCAGGCCCTGATATGCAAGTGGGGCGAAGTATTTGGAGCGGATGTAGTGATATATGGTAAAAGCAGCATTGAAAAAACGGGCCAGGTCTCCTTCTCACTTGCGGTAGTGGGTGTAAGAGATGGTAAAGAACATTGCCGTTTAACCAGGGCTGGTATGGTGCGCTCAAACGAAGACATCGAGGAAATTGTTCAGGAATTGGAAAACATTGCGAGTGCCATGATGCCGAGTCTTGAGGGATGCATCGAAAATGCCACCGCAACTGAGATGGCGATTGTTGAGAAGTTTGAAGTCACACTGAAAGGACTGCAGAGTTATTCGCAGTACAAAAAGCTACGGGAGTTTTTGAGCACGCAAATTCCAGGAGTCAAAGCATTCAGGCAGAGTAGGATTGGCAGCCACTATGTTTCCTTTGAAGTGGAGTTTCAGGGTGACGAAGACAAGTTTGCCAATCTGGTGATGTACCATGATTCTCTACCCGTAAGTATAGGACAAGTTGACAAGCGAGATGGAGAGATAATCTTCATCGTGGGAAAAAGCGAAGGGCAGTAATACTGGATGGCTTGGAAGTGGATTGTTGGAATAAGGATATGACGGGAAAGTGAGATGACAATACCGAACCTAATAACCAGCTTGCGGATCATATTAGCGCCTATTTTCATTATATATTTGCTTAATGAAAAATTTTTGCCTGCGCTGGTAGTATTTGTGATAGCGGGACTGAGCGACGGGGCAGATGGCCTTGTTGCCAGGTTGTTCAATCAGAAAAGTACCTTGGGCTCCTATCTTGATCCGTTAGCTGACAAAATACTATTAGTAGCCGCATTTGTGGTCTTATCTTTCAGGGGTTTTGTGCCTTCATGGCTGACTGTGATTGTTATAAGCCGTGACGTATTGATTTTATTAGGGGTGTCGGTTTTGTTCATCAATGGGTTGAGCATCACGATAAGACCATCCATTTTAAGCAAGGCTACTACCTGTCTCCAGCTGGCCACAGTATTTGTTGTACTGTCAACCGAATATTTTCATTTTTCGCCTGGATTTCACCGGTTGGTTTTTTGGTTGACAGGACTTTTTACCATCAGTTCAGGCCTTCACTACATGTACTTCTGGTTTCAGGTTATCGGTAATAACCATAAGGCCGGGGGTGGAGAAGGTAAACATCATAGATCTTGACAATGGGTTACACTATTGATAATCATATTGTCTATATAGGCGCGTAGCTCAGGGGGAGAGCACTACCTTGACGCGGTAGTGGTCATGGGTTCAAATCCCATCGCGCCTACCACTAAGGGAAGTAAAGGGCTGCCGTAAGGGCAGCCTGTTTTTTAGGCATGTTATGCTGGAGGCACTGTGAGTGGCAAACCCATTTTTTTCTTGCATTTCTTTAAGTTGTCAACTATAAAGACATAGCTTTAGCCGTATCCAAAAGCCTTTTGGCAAATGTTATTAACTTTAATATCATGATGTGAGGAGAAGATCTGTTTAGCAAATTGGATTTGCTCATTTTTATTTTGGCAAAAACATTGTTTTGAGAGGCATCTGATGTAAAGAGTAGCTTCACTCAGATGCCTTATTTTCTTTGCGCGTGGGTACATTGAAAGAATACAGGATAAAACTTAAAGGCAGTGACCCTACATTGGTAAAGGCCGAGTCCCTTACCGCTCTAGATGCCCTTAAGAAGTTGAATGTAAAAAGGATTGAGGATGTGGTAGCGGTGCGGCTGAACGGGGAGGTTTGCGACTTGAATGTGTCGCTGGACGGCACCGCAGAGCTGGAACCGGTATATATAGATTCTTCTGAGGGCTTGGAAATACTACCGCACCGCACTTCTCATGTCATGGCGATGGCGGTCAAAGAGCTGTTTCCGGGGGTGAAAGTTACCAG
>QMLZ01000248.1 GCA_003646995.1 Deltaproteobacteria bacterium
GCCTACGATTTGCGGGCTTTGGAGCAAATATTACCAGATGGTTCGCATGTGCCGATCGACTTTGGACAGGACCAGACTCCAGTAACTTTGGAGACAGCGACCCTCAAAGAGTGGTTAAATTCTATGGACGCATGCCGCGATAGCCGAATGATAATACATCTGATAACTCCGTTACGGCTTAGAAAGCAAGGTAAGTATCTTGGCGACTTCGAGCTAGAGTTTTTCCTTTGCTGTGTAGCACGAAGGCTAGAAGCATTGAACTGTATCTTCAATAACGATAAACCCATAGGAAAAGATGTGTGGAGCGCTCTTAAGCGCAGATTTAGGGGGTCAGAGGACACGAAATCAAATGTCAAGTGGGTAGATTTCGGCCGCTATTCAAGTAGGCAACGCGCGCACATCCTACTAGGGGGGTTGGTTGGAAGTGTTGAAATGTCAGAAATTGATTCACTACACCAAAGATGGTTAAGGGCAGCGTCTATAGTACACGTGGGCAAAGGTGCTGCCATGGGACTGGGGAAAATTGTAATAACCAATGGAAAAACAGGAAGGTGATCATGGTCAATGAAAAACTCCATTTAATTGTTCTGAGTTCGATCCTACACGACATTGGAAAGCTATTTGAACGCGGCAACATTTTCAGGGAGGCCCGTAGCGACTCTACCTATCTCGACAGATGTCCCCAAACACCAGGCTCTTGGAGTCATGTGCACTCCGCTTACACTGGTGCGTTCTGCGATTGGCTGGAAAACAGGTTCAACTGCCTGAAAGAAACCCAGCATAAGGACTGGAAGCTTTGGTGCTCAGCTCACCACAGGAGTGATGAGACCGGGTTTGAGGCCACAGTGGTGAGGGTGTCGGATCGACTTTCTGCCAGCGAAAGGGAGGAAGGCGAGTATTATAAAAAGGATATTCACCTGAGAACGTTGCTTGAACCTGTAATTGAGAGGCTATACCTTAATAAGAACAAGGGGCTTGCCACCTATCACCGCTTTTCCTTGGCCCCCCTCAACACACGTCGTGACACCTTTTTCCCTATAACGGCAGAAGCCCTGGATCTCCAAGTCATGGAAGATCCAGAGGCGGGAATACCGGACCCAGGGCAGTGGAACCATCTTCTCTCACCGAACAGCTTGAGCGGGAAATATCGGGAACTGGGAAACGCTTTCCTGAATGACATTGATGCATTGGCAAAACGTGCCCCAGACCTGAGCCTTGAAAGCCTCATAACCAGTCTATCCATGCTGCTCGAACGATACACGTCTATGGTCCCTTCGGCCACCAATGTGAGACACCCCGATATCAGCCTCTTTGACCACCTCCGCACCACCGCCGCCATTGCGCAGGCCCTTTATCTCTACCAATTGGAGAAACAATTTCCCCACGAAGGTCTGACCGTCCAGGATGATGCGAAGTGGGCGCTCGTGTGTGGTGATTTTTCTGGTATTCAGAAATTCATTTACAACCTCACGAACAAGGGTGCGGGAAAGGGACTTAGAGGGCGGTCATTTTATGTGCAATTTATCTGTAAAGTGGTAGCTGATTTCATCATGAGGCAATTGGGGTTAACATCCGCTGCCCTTCTTTATAACTCTGGTGGGAAGTTCTTTCTGCTCATTCCCGCTCATCTGACTGGATTTGTCCTTAAAGCCAGGGCCAAAGTCAATCAATGGCTTGTAAAGGAATTTGGAGGAGAAGTCTTCCTGGGGCTTGGCTTTGCCGGAGTGACACAGGACATGTTTTACAAGGGGGAAATGAGCTCCGCGTGGCAAGCTGCTGCCCTTGACCTAGAGAAGGACCGCGAGCAAAGGTTCAAGGATACCTTTTCACCGGAATTTTTCGCTCCTTCAACTGAGTTTGATCCCACTAAGAGCTGTAAGGTGTGCGGCAGCAGGAGCACACACGGAGAGGATAAGTGCTATACCTGCAAGACATTGGAGGCCATTGGAAAAGATCTGAAAGAAATAGATGCTATTCTGACCCTATGGGACGAAGAAAAAATTTCAGGCATTCCCCTCAGGCGTGAGTTCTCATTGTTAGACGGCCAACTCCACTGCTTTTTCATCAAGGATCTGGAGCACAAGGGCCAGTTACTTTCGTCCATTGATGTGGGGGATGGGCAACTGATTCTGCTGAATGAGTGGGGAGAACGACCCCTTTCTGACCTCCCACTTCCCAGTTTTGCCGTTTCGCATATGTATGTCGGCAAGTGGGAAGCTACTAAGCAAGTGGGGGAAGATGGAGAGCCATGGAACTTTGATGACTACGCCGACAATTCCCTCGGAATAAAGAGGCTGGGGCTGCTTCGCATGGATGTGGATAATCTGGGTCTCATTTTTATCAAGGGGCTGAATTTTCCCGAAAGAGAGCCTATCCGCACAAGAAACGGCATAAAAGAGGGCTGGGGAGAAGCGAAGACAAATATGAAAACCGGTGAGGTACTCCGCAGACCTATGGCCTCTATCTCGCGTATGGTCACCTTGTCCCGCCAACTCAACCACTTTTTCTCTGGATATGTCCCAACTTTACTCAAGCAGCCTGCCTTTGACAGGTGTCAGATAGTTTATGCCGGAGGTGATGACCTGTTTGTAATGGGTTCGTGGGATCAATTGCCCACATTGGCTAAAACCATCCGGGATGAGTTCAAGGCCTTTTGCTGTGAGAACCCCGATCTCTCTATCTCAGCCGGAATTTCCCTCCAGAGAAGTAGGTATCCAATATACAAGGGGGCTCAACTGGCTGGGAATGCAGAGGAAATCGCCAAGGGGGTCAAGGCTGATTGGGGCTTGGCAAAATCAAGGTATGATAAGGATGGCTTTTGCTTCTTGGGCATCCCCATACCCTGGGATCATTATGAGTTCGCTGTTGAAATCAAGGAAATGCTTGAGCGTGAATTTGAGAAAAATAGGGGGCTCCTTGCATTCCTGCTGAATACTGTCCGCTCCAACAAGGCAATGGCTCATAATCTAGTGGCTACCCAGGGGCTCAGCACTCAGGAGGCCTGGACACAGATTGAGTACGGCCCTTGGCGATGGCGTACCGCCTACCAGTTGCGGCGCCGCTACAGCAATGACACGCAAAGGGACAAGTGGGCAAGCGCCCTTTTTGCTAACAAGATAAACGGACGCCAAGCAACCCTACCCCTTTATATCTGGTTGGAAATGCCTCTTAGATGGGCTGAATTCTTACACCGCTAATCCAAATATATATGAGGATTAAAAAGGAGGTGCAGTATGACAAGACAATACAACAATCCACACGGAAAGTCAGAACAATTCGAAACAAAATTTGTGAACCAGGACAATCTGCAGAAAATCATTCTTGAGGGGGACTCAGCGACCCTTGTGAATGTCGCAAGGGGCATTGCAAAAAAAATAATAAGAATTTCTAGGTCCCAGATCAGAAACATCTATGGAACCAGCAAGAAGATAGAAATGAACCTGAAGGAAGATAACGCCCGTGAGTGTTACAACAAGTTGATCCTGCTGAAACCAAAGCTGGAGTATGCAAAAGGACGGTCCAAGGGGGAGGGAGAAAAAAAGGCATTCTCTGTGCTGGTGGATTCTCTCTCTAAAGCCATTGATATGATCGATGCAAAGCCAGAGAGGATGAAGAATTTTTTTAACTTCTTTGAGGCGATACTAGCTTATCACAGAGCAGAGGGAGGTAACTAATTATGAATAGCGTCATCAATCTACAATTCAAGTCCAGGATCTTTGTCACAGGCACCATAACCGCTGAAACCGGCCTGCACATAGGTGGCAGCTCCGTGGAGATGGGCATCGGCGGGGCCGACTCGATCGTAATCCGCGATCCTATCACCAACTATCCCTATATTCCTGGATCCTCTTTAAGAGGCAAGATGAGAAGCCTCCTTGAGAAAGCAAGAAAAGAGATGACCTTTCAACTCAAGGACGATAAACAACCTATCACCTCCTTTGAGGCGTTAGAGAAGAATTTGTCGAATGGGAGAACATTGAAATCTGCTGGGCCAGCTACAGACCCAGGCCACATTGCCACAAACCTCTTCGGTGTGGCCGTTGACAAGCAGGAAGAATTCTCTATACCTCAGCGCTTGGTGGTCAGGGATGCCATGTTGGTGAACCCTGAGGAACTGGAAGCTGCGAAGAATACTGACATGCCCATGACCGAGGTCAAGACGGAGGTAGCCATAGACAGGATTACCTCCAAGGCAAATCCCAGGCAGATAGAGCGCGTGCCTGCCGGGGCCCGTTTCTCTTTTGAGTTCATTCTTAATCTCTATGGAGAAGACAAGCAGGAGGACTATTTGGGCTACCTGTTCGAGTGCATGCAATTATTGCAGGACGACTACCTTGGCGGCCACGGAAGCCGAGGCTATGGACGCGTGTCTTTCCTTATCGAAAATATCACAGAGAAGAGTGCAGAAGATTACAAAGACAACAAACCTGCGAAAAAAGTAGAGGGTGTGGATATCCCTGAGGCTCTTTGTAACGACAAAGAGTTGTGAGAATCAGCAGCGTAAACCCTAATATAGAGGACAGCCATGCGCGTTTTTAAGTTACAGTTTTATTCGGCTTTACACGTGGACTCAAAGGGCTCTGGAGAACCAGAGGTAGCTGAGGAATTCATCCATTCCGATACCCTTTCGGCCGCCCTTTGTTTGGCCTGGAATTCACTATATCCAGAGACGGGAGATGACTTTTTCTTGAGTCCCCCATTTCGGCTGAGCTCTGCCTTTCCATATATAAAGGACATCCTCCTTTTTCCCACTCCTGCGTGGAATTTTTGGAAAGAAACCGATCCGTTGGAGCGCAAAAAACTGAAGAAGATTCAGTGGCTCTCTAAGGGGCTCCTCGAATGTGTGCTCA
>QMLZ01000249.1 GCA_003646995.1 Deltaproteobacteria bacterium
CCCCTGAAACCTGACTACCACATCTGCCTTTTTAGCATAGAAATCTGTTATCTTTCCTTTGCCTTCGTCACCCCATTGGGTTCCTATTATTACATTCAACATGCCTTTCCTTCTGTACTGGAAGCTTTAAATCTTTTCCTCTTGCATGGATGTATTTCTATGATCCTGAATGAGGAGAAAAGCTGAAGTTTTATTCATTTTATTACTGTTGGGAATAAGTTAAGTTTTTATATATTTCTATCAGATTTTTCAGGGATGAAAACTGTAGAGCTGTACAGAAGAATGATCACAGGTGCAACCAATATACTGAAGAATGCAGGATCCCTGGTAAATAAGGCCATAGAAGAATACGGAGAAGAAAAAGGAGTAGAATATCCTAATACAGCATACGATCTCCCTGTTTTCTATGCTTTCCTGGAAGATAAAGTAAAGACTATTGGAAAGATTAGAAAAATTCTTGAAGAAATTAAAGAATCTATAAAAGAGGAACCGACATACGAAAATGCTCTGAAAGCGGGAAAATGTGTTTTATTTGCAGCAGAGGCTATCGAAGCACTGAAATATATAGAGGGTAAAGAGCATAGAGACGCAGAATATACAGGATTTATTCCTGATGATCTCATCAGGAGACTTGGTTTATCACTTGTCGATGGTACAATCCCAGGTATCGTAGTGATTCTCGGGAAGATGAAGACAGGAAAAGAAGCAAAGAAGCTGATAAGAAGTCTTCAGGAAAGAGGAATACTGTGCTGTCTCTGCGGAGATATTATAGATCAGCTACATGAGGAAGGTGTAAACATAGGGCTGGATCTCAGGGTAATCCCTCTGGGAAAATCCACAGAGGCAATCCATGCACTGAACTTTGCTCTCAGGACTGCACTTATCTTTGGAGGTCTGAAAAGAGGAATGGAGAAAGAGATCAGGGAATATATGAAAGAAAGAGTGCCTGTCTTTGTTATTTCGCTTGGTGAAAAGGGGGATATGAGATACGGGAACGAGGCAGGTGTTCTCTTCTGTAACATTCCCATTGTAACAGATCAGGAGGAAGAGGAGATAGAAGGGAGATATATATCAGAGAAGGATTATAAAAAAATGATTCATAAAGCTCTTGAGCTGGCAGGAATAAAGATAAAGGTGGCAAAGATAGATATTCCTGTACCCTTTGGCTCAGCTTTTGAGGGAGAAAGAGTCAGAAAGAATGATGTTTTTGTGGAGATAGGAGGAGGAAGATCCATTGCATTTGAACTTTTAAAAATGGGAACAGAGGAGATAGAGGATGGAAAAATTGATCTGATAGGGAAAGATCTGAATGAGATCCCGGAGGGTTCAACTCCTGACCTTGGAGTGATAGTGGAGGTATATGGGGAAAAGATGGAGAAGGATTTCGAGCCTGTTATGGAAAGGAGATTTCATGATTTTGTAAACTGTGCCTCTGGAATAATGCATGTGGCACAGAGAGATCTCATATGGATCCGTATATCGAAAGAGGCGAGAGAGGCAGGGTTCCTTCTAAGAGATATAGGAACAATTCTTCATGGGAAATTACATCAAGAGTTTTCAGAGATAGTAGATAAGGTACAGATTAAGATCATCACAGATAAAGAGAGAGTGGAAAAAGAGATCATAGAAGCGAGGAAAATATACAGAGAAAGAGAAGAAAAAACAAAAAATTTAACTGATGAGAGTGTTGATACATTTTACAGCTGTACTCTGTGTCAGAGTTTTGCACCTGATCATGTCTGCATCATAACACCGGAGAGAACGGGTCTCTGTGGTGGAGTTAACTGGATGGATGCAAAAACAGGGTACAGGATAAACAAGAACGGTCCGAATCAGCCTGTAAGGAAGGATACAGTTATCGATATTGAAAAGGGAGAGTGGAAAGAGGTCAATGAGTTTGTAAGAGAAGCCTCCCATGGAAAAATAGAGAGAGTATGCCTTTACAGTGCAATGGAGAATCCTCATACAAGCTGCGGATGCTTTGAATGTATAGTTGCCTTTATCCCTGAAGCAAATGGGTTCATGATAGTTAACAGGGAGTTTGGAGGAAAAACTCCGTGTGGAATGAGTTTTTCAACGCTCGCTGGATCGGTAGGAGGAGGTGTACAGGTACCTGGCTTCATAGGAGTTGCAAAAAGGTATATACTGAGTAAAAAGTTTATTTTGAAGGAAGGAGGATTAAAAAGGATTGTCTGGATGCCAAAAAGTCTTAAAGAGGAGCTGAAGCCAGAACTGAAAAAAAGAGCAGAGAAGATATCTGAACCTGATCTTTTAGAGAAAATTGCAGATGAGACCATATGCACAGATCCTGAGGAGCTTGTTGTCTTTCTCTCTGAAAAAAACCATCCTTCACTTTCCATGGAGATGATGCTATGATCGATGTGAAAGAAGAGTTTGATGGTAGAATATATGAAGTCACAGCAGGAAAAAACCTCAGGATAGGAGGGCAGAGAACACTCCCATTTCTGACAATAGATGATGAGATAAAAAATCCTCCGAGACTGGGTATTGAGATCGTTGCAGATGACAGTATAGTGGAGAAAACAGAGAATATCGAGGAAGAGTACAAGCCAGATCTTTTAAGCATAGCTTTTGAAAACCAGGACTCTACTGAGGAGATTGTGAGTACTGCATATGAGATATCGAAGAATATCGAGACCCCGCTTATCATCTATGGCTGTGAGGATCCAGAGAGAGATAAAGAGATATTATCAAAATGTGCTGAGGTTCTCAGTGGAAAAAACATAATTCTGGGATATGCATCTGAAGAAAATTACAGGACAATAGCAGCATCTGCCATAGCATACGGGCATATTGTTATAGCTCAGACATCGATTGATGTGAATCTTGCAAAACAGTTGAATATTCTCCTGAGTGATGTGGGAGTCAAAAAAAACAGGATTCTGATCGATCCTCTTGCAAGTGCACTTGGATATGGTCTTGAGTACACATACTCTGTAATAGAAAGGATAAGGCTTGCAGGATTATCAGGGGATGAGTTTCTTGCCCAGCCAGTAATATGTAATCTCTCTGTATGTGAAAAAGCAAGGGAAGCAACATCTCAGGAGTACCCTGGAAGTATAGAAAGGAGAAAAATGCTATGGGAGGCAGTTACTGGGATGGCATTCGCTCTTGCAGGTGCAGATGTACTTGTTTTCAGAAATATAAAGGCATTTAAAGCAGTCAGAAATAAAATAAATCAAATCACAGGTGATAACAGTGGTACTGAAACCTCTCGAAGTGTATAAGCATCTCCCCAAAAAGAACTGTGGTGAATGTGGTTTTCAGACATGCTTGGCTTTCGCCATGGCGATTGCAGGTCAGAAAACGGAGATCACATTATGTCCATATCTTTCTCAGGAAGCTATGGAGATCCTATCATCTGCATCAGCTCCTCCTATAAAGAGTGTCATGATAGGTTCAGTGAAGATCGGTGATGAGAAATTCATGTTCAGACATGAAAAAAAGTTTTACAACGAAACAGCTTTTGCTGTAAGGATAGTGGACAGTCTTTCTCCTGATGATATAGAAAAAATCCTGAAGAAAATAAGAGACCTCACAGTTATCAGAGTTGGAGAGGAACTGAAGTTCAATCTTGTATGTCTTGAGGAAAAATCAGGAGATATAACCAAATTTAAACAGGCAGTTAAATTATGTAGTGATTTCGATTTTTCACTTATCCTTATATCAGAAAATCTAAGGATCCTTGAATCCTCTTTATCAATTCTTTCAGGAAAAAGACCTGCAATAGGATTTGCAGATGAAAAAAATTATAAAGAAATCTCAGAACTTGCAAAAAAGTATAATGCATCTTTGATTGTAAGAGCTGAAGATCCTGAGAAACTTGCATCACTGACAGAAAAGATAGATATGAAGGAGATAATCCTCTCTTTTGAGGAGAGATCACCAAAACAGATCCTTGAAAACCTTACAATAATCCGAAGAGCGGCAATAAAAAAGAAGATACGTTCCCTTGGATACCCCACCATAATATTCCTGAATAACAGTGATCCCACTCAGAATACACTTGAGGCAACGATTTATCTGGCAAAATATGCTTCAGTTATAGTGTTTCCAGATATAGAAAAAGAGGACGCTCTTGCACTTCTCATACTGAGACAGAATATATACACAGACCCCCAGAAGCCTCTCCAGATGGAACCTAAAATATATGAGATAGGAGATCCAGATGAAAACTCTCCTGTACTGCTCACGACAAACTTTTCCCTGACATATTTCACTGTTTCTGGAGATATCGAGGCTTCAGGGATCCCATGTTATCTCATAGTTCTTGATACAGAGGGATTATCAGTACTCACAGCCTATGCAGCTGGAAAACTCGATGCTGATAAAATAACAAAGTTTTTGAAAAATTCAGAGATCAGAGATATGGTAAAACACAGGAATATAATTATACCGGGATTGATATCGAAGATAAGTGGAACTCTTGAAGAAAAATCAGGATGGAACGTGATTGTTGGTCCAAACGATTCGAAAGATCTCAGGGAATTTCTAAAAAATTTAAAGATGTGATAAAAATGCAGAGAAAATATACCGTATTGTTCATGCCATCTGGAAGAAGAATAGAGGTAAAGGAAGGAACAACAATTCTTGATGCTGCCAGAATGGCAGATATTGAGATCAGTGCTCCATGTGGAGGGACAGGAAGATGCAGAAAATGCACGGTGATAATCTCCTCTGAAGAATTCTTAGCGTGTCAGACCCCTGTACATGAGGATATAACAGTCTACATACCTGAAGAAGCAACTCTCAGAGTACTCGAAGAAACTGTTGACAGTGATACACCTCTGGAGTGTGTAGAAAAATTTGGCATTGCAGTGGATATCGGA
>QMLZ01000250.1 GCA_003646995.1 Deltaproteobacteria bacterium
ATCTACTATAACCTTATATGAACCGCCGTTGCCCCAACGCCTAGGCCCTCCAGTATGGCTTTCCAGGTGCAAGTTGCAAAACTTTCCCATATCATGTAACCACGCAGCTAATTCCGCTTTGAGTATTTCTTCTCGCTGCTCTCGCAATCGCTTGAGGTCGGGCATTATTTTTCCTCCCAGGCTTTCCAAAAAACCTTTTCCAAATCAGGAGGAACAATTTGACTTTGGTTCTTTAAAACATCCGCCACACCGTAGCCGCTGCTGGTCTTGGCGCCAAAGCCGTAGGTGGTAAGCATGGCGCGGACCCCGCGGGCCACGGCTTTGAAGTCGGCCGTTGCTTCATCTTTGGGGCCGGCATCCAGCGGCACGTAGAGCAGGGTAAAGATGCCGGAGGTTCCCGCAGGTACGCACTCAAAGTAGAGGGGATTCTTGCCTGCGCCCGTATCGCGAGGGTGAGGGTTGATGGCCTCTAACCCTATGCGATCGAAGAAGGTGGGATAGAAATGCAGGCGGCCTCGGAAATGGGGCATGGGTTTGTCATCAGGAACCCCAAAGTGCTCCCGAACCATCTTGCGGAAGTGCTGCGCTGCTTCTTGTCCCCCCATCCGATCCAGATACTCGGCCAAGCCTTTGATGGACCCGGGCTCTTCTCCTTTTTCATCACCAAACAGAAGAACGAGACGATATCGGCGTTTGGCAAACTCTTCCGGCTCTAGTTGCTCTTCCACCAACTCCCGCACCATCGCAGCCCTGAGTGCGCCTTTCCACTGGCTGGAAGCTACATAAGGCACCTTGAAGACCCATTCCTTCTTCACCGGGTTATCGATGATGTAGAAGTCCACGTCGTCCTTGCTGAGATAAGGCTTGCGCAGGGTAAAATGCACCTGCATGGCCCAGGAGCCAGTTGGGAAGATAGAAAGGTCAGGGATCGGTGAATTTATCGCTGCTTTGTGATTCGCAAGCCCTAAAATGGAAGCCATACAACGAATGCGTTTATATAGAAAGGTTTGAAAGACGCCCCGAGGATTTCTCAAATCGCCCGCGTAGTACCAGCGTTGAAGGCCGTTTTTACCCTTGACGTAGTCTTTGCATTTCGTACGACGTGCGCATTCTTCCTCTGTGGGCAGAAGTTGCGCTAACATCGCTTGGCGAGCGGCTTCATCCGTGATGTTCTCCCATAGCGAAAATAACGGCTGTTTTCCCACAAAGGCCTCAATGGCGCGCCTTTTATCTTGTGTGCCATACAAGTCAAACTCCGCCCAAAATTCATGCTTCATCGTCGTCCCCCTGTAGGGATTCCACCATCTGACGGGCGATGTGGACAACGCGACGGGCCACCTCCAGGGCCTCGCTGGCATCTTGTTCGTCAAACAATTCCCAAGGTGTCAGGCCGTGGAGTTCATCGCCATAGTCCGTCTGAATATGGACTTCCGGGCCGAGGACCTGACTTTGCTGCATCAAGCCTTCGACCAGATCCTGCCACTTTGGGGGGATCTGCCTCTGCTGCAATAAAGTAGCAAGAACACGGGCCGGGTTGTGAGTTTTAGGAGGCACGGTGAACAAGGCAATCACAGCCTTAAGGGCGTTTTCAACGGCCAGTTGGGCGTGGGATGTACAAGCCCGCCACCGTTGTGCCTGTACATCCTGTTCCGCTTCCTGGAGGAAGCCTTGGGCTACCCGAAGCCGGTACGCCGCGTGTGTGCTCATGCTTTTACAACCTCCTGCAAGCGCTTCTCCCAGGCCGGAGGCGGGGTTCCATGGCGCCAGAGCCACACGGGCTGCCCGTCTACATGACGGCGCACCAGGCCGATGCGGTGGAGATGGTGCCGCAATGCCTTGAGAAAGGCTTGCATCCGCCCCTGAGCATCGTAAAGGACTCGGCCATCCAGGGCGATGTCCAGGGTAAGGGGTGTTACCCGCCGATACCACTCTTCCGGGGTACGCAGCAGAGGTGCAGCCTGGGTCAGCCACGCCCGGGGCACTATGGAAAGCCACAGGCGCTGCCGGGCCAGGGGGCTTCGGGGCAAGCCCTCCACCACAATGAGCAGATCCCAGTCGCTTTCCTCAGTAGCCTCGCCCCGGGACCGGGAGCCGAAGAGCACCACCGCGTCCAGGCGCTCGCCCAAGTGCCGGCGAAGGTGTTCGATCAAGGTTTGCAGGTCTTGGCGACTCATGGGGTTTCACCTCTATGTGAAGATGAGTTTCTGCACAAATCGCATCCGCCAAGCAATGCTCGGAGATAATTTTGAGACCGCTCGTATTTCTGTTTCCCGAACCAACAGACCTGAACACCGGTTAAATTTAGCCGATCTCCGCTCCAAAGGGTAGCACTGTTTATGCTGGCAGAATGCCATTGGCGTTCCTCTCCGGTCATGTCTAGCCATCGGCGTAGGTGATGGAAAACGGTGGCACGAGACACACCACCGGGTAACGTTTCCGGAATCCATCCCCAGATGCGAAATTCCCAGAGACCATCGTTGACCAGGTAAGCGTGGGAAACACGAATGAGTGGCCCTCGGCGCTCTACCTTTTGGGTATTGGGATCTCTTTGAGCACCCCGGAAGGAATGCCATTCCCTATTACAGTTCGCGCATTTTGCTTTCCTTAGCGGTTTTCCCTTGCAATTTCCGTGCTCCTCTTTCGAAGGGAAATGGTTCCATTCCTGCCTACATTTGTAACAATACCACTCATTATCAATTTCCTCGATCTTCCCAAAGTCCGTGGCATGCCACAGGCCATTTACCACCCCCATCAACTTCCAGCGGGCGGGGGCATTAGGGCGATTATTGTGTTGGATGTTATCGCGAATCAGTTGCCTCAAATGGTACCGCACCACCGAGGCCAGGGGCACGACGGGCAACTTAGCCTCATTTTGTTGTAGGTACCACTCGATTTCGTCGTTGGGGTTCAGGTGAGTAGTTTGATTTTCCAACCGACCTTTAGGGTCATTAAGAGGAAACCGAATCTTGGCAAAGAAAAAGCCATCCAGCGAAGGTGAACCGGACAGCTGTCCCTTAGCTCGCCGCCTTTGACACCGCCGTAACCTTTGAATAGCCTCTATAGCGCAGTCTACATCCAACGTCAAATCATGGGATATCCTCGCCACCCCGTACCCCTGCTGCGTTCTTTGTCCCACCCCGCCCCAGCAGGATATCAAGCGTAAAGTCAACAGCAGGATCTGCCACAAGTCTTTCTCAGACCATCCCTCCGGCAGCCGTAGCGTGCGCAGGCGCAAATCCCCCTGTCCCATAAAACCTCGTCCCAAGTACCAACCTCGGTTATTGTTCACCTTGATTTCTAAGCGACGGCTGCGTTCCTCGTTCCACCACACCGGTCCCTCCAGCCGAAATGCTCGCCGTAACCCCGTTGCACCAAACACCTGACAAACATCGCAGTAATTTCCGCTTTCATCTGGGCAGCGGTTATCACGCGTCGGGTCACACGCATACCCACCCAACCCTCTTACAACCGCCTCGTACCACCAGCGCAAGCTGCCGAGGAGGCCCGTCCCATGAATGCGGTCCATGGTGGTGTCCACACCGCCAGTCCATAAAGGTGTAAGGGTCTTGATTTTAATCTCTAACTTTCCCACTATTCGCTCCCTCTTTGTTTATGCGGTTTCACCACCTCCACAATCCCAAACCCCTGAGGATCAGGCCATGATAAAAGACTATCTTTCACTCCCCTCCACAACCACTCTTTTCCTCTTATCCTCACCTCACCACTTCCCTGACCCATTCCTTTATTTCAGACTTAACCCTCCTCCAATCCAACCTCCATAGCATCCTAGGGGTTCTCTCTTTGTCGGCATCCTCAAAGTAGACAAGCCCATGAACAATGGAAGACAGATCATCCAAACCAAACTTTTCTTTGCACAGCTCAAACAACTCAGGAAGCGGCTTGTAATGCTTGCAGATGGCATAAATATCCATGAAGTCCTTTTTAGAACCCCTCTGGGCAATGGCCACAAGTTTCATACAGGCAATGTCTTCCAAAGAAGCTATCCAGCAGCCAAAAACATCACAATCAGCAAAAGGAGAAACAAGTGGATATGAATATTCAAAAAGGCTGATCCTAACTCCTTCTACCATACAATGGAGAGTACCACTGGAAAATCCCATCACCTTCAATTCAATTCCCCCTTCTTCAAGCTCCTTTGCCAACCTCAAGGGGTCCTCCATCTTTTTGAGGGTAAACCAATCCAAATCAACCGAGCGTCTGTGTCCCAAATACAACGCAACCGCTGTCCCACCAGCCAGGTAGAAATCTTTAGCCTTTGCCACAGGACCGAACTTTCCTAAAACAGAAACTTGCCTATCTGTCAGAACCTCTGTATGCCAACTCACCTTCTGCATCTGTTATCCCAGATTTTCCTTGCAGGGTCCTTCAGCCAACTATCAACCTCCGCTGCAGGCAACCGGAAGACGACCTGATAGAACCTTAAACGCCTTTTATCTATACCCCTCCCCCTGCTCTTTAAAAGAAACCTCTTTATCTCTTTATCTCCTACGATTCTTCTAAGCCATTTAAGATCTTCTACACTCCCGTGGGATAAAACCCTTTTGATGACCAGCTCTCTATCTCCTGAGAGACCTAAATCCTCGAAGTCATATTCCCAGAACAAAGACCTTACCTCTTTCAACTCATTCTTTTTCACCTGGTTATTCCCCATCTGCGATCCTTTCAAAAACCACCTTCCCCTCTCTCAATGCCTGCTCCACAAGAGGTATGCCCTTTCTCACCTCCCCAATGGTATAGGGGAAAACATCTGCGTCTATGGGAAAGCTGGAAGGCATGTAAGCAGGGATCCTTTCTAAAAACGAGAG
>QMLZ01000251.1 GCA_003646995.1 Deltaproteobacteria bacterium
GGGATATCCAGCCGCTTGGCAATACGTTGGGCAGCAGGGAGAAATAGGGCAGCGGCACCAATGTTTTGCATCATGGACGATATAATGCCAACAGTAGTCGCAATAAGGGCCATTATCCGCCTTTCACTGCGCCCGCCGAGCTTTATTATTGGAGCGGCCACCTTATTCATAACACCGGTCTTATCCAGGCCGGCACCTATGATTATTACCGCTATGATTGATACAACTGCATTACTGCTCAGGCCAGAGAAGGCCTGCTGTGGGGTGACGAGGCCTATGAGGGGGAGCAGAACCATCATTATGATGCCCACTACATCTACGCGAACCCATTCAAAGACGAACAGTACTATGGCAAATGCAAGCACCATCAGGGTAAGAATCATGTCAGTTGTCACAGCCTATTCCTCCATTTCCCTAAATTCGAGGTGCATCCGGCTCGGAACTCAGCACGCGCAAGTTTTCCACTTTGAAACAAGGCCGACCTGTTTTTATCAGATTGTGAAAAAAATAGCAAGGAAGTAAATAAGGCAACCAAGTATTCAGTTAGTAGAAATTGACTATGAATAATCCGGTGGATTCACCTCGCAATGAACCTCCTTTACACCAGGGATGGACCCCACTATGTTATATACTTCCTTGAATATATCTTTCATGATCCTTTCCTTGACCTTCTCCTGAACATCCACACGGCTTGCCCCGGTCTTCCTGATTTTTCCAGGCTCTACCTTAACCTGAACCACCCCATTTGTGACCGAAACCTCTGCCTCACATACATCAAGTAAGGCAGCCTCTACGTGGGTCCTCAAAGCCAAATCAGCCAAATTCTGTAAAACTTTCTTATCAACTCTGAACTTCTCGCTTTCTGCTGCAGTACATATGAGATCACAGGCCTCATCTACCCCTAGCCGGTCAATGCGAATGATCATGTCATAGAGCATTGGATCCTTGATTTCCCTATTGTAAAGATACTGTGTCCACAGCTCCCTTTGCCTATCATCCGCTTCTATCCTTTTTAGTGCCTGGTCCCTAGAAATGCCCTCTTGTTGCTGCATAAAAACTACCCTGCTTTCCAAATCCGCTACTATCCGTACCTTGAGCACATTGGGAAACTCTGGGATCAATAGATGTCCGGCATGCCCATGGTATACCACATTGTTTTTCTTCACATGTTCTAGAAGGGCTGCCTTTATGTAAAGCAGGTAACGCTCGCGGCCATGGGTCATTCTTTCCAAAATGGAAGGCGCGTCATGGATGGACTTGGTAAGCTTTAACTCAGGGACATCAAAAAATTTAGAGGCCTCTATAAGTACCTCCCTGCTGATGCATTCGTAGCCCAGTTTGGCCGCAACCTTTTCGGCAATTTCCTTCCCATGGCTGAAAGAACCCCTTGAAATGGTAATTATGGCCATCACGCCCCCCTTTCTTTTGCCACTGCAAGTCCGTTCACGCCACTGTGGGTCCGAAACATTAAGCCCTTACTAAACCCCCTTTTTTCATATACTAGCATCCAACTTATTAAATTCAAAGGACTAAATACATCTACCCTCTTCAAAACGAAACACTATGAAGTCGCGGTCAGAAGTGGAGCTCGCCCAATATGGATAGTTCAGCCTCTACCACTGATAATACCCCCATGGGGGTCGCCCCCCGACTCCCTTGACCAGGATAGCTCTCGGCTCAAAAGGATAGGGCTGTACAAATGGGCTGCAAAGTGCTATCGTTGTTTCATTTTGGTCACGTCTATATCATTTTGAAACATAGTATTCCTGATCTGGAGGTGAATAATGCTAAAGGCCCGGGTCTCAACCATTAAGGGCAGGATAATAGCTATCTTTATTCTCTGCCTTGGATTTACAGGAGCTCTCACAGCGATTTACTCGTGGCAAGTGCTGGATCTGAAAAAGAAATTACTTCTGATGGAGGAATTCCACGGATTGTTTGAGGACATCCTCGAAGTTAGGCGTTATGAGAAGAACTTCATGTACTTTAGGGAAGCCTCCAGCCTCCAAGAAATCTCAGTGTACCTGGAAAGGGCAAGGGAAAAGGCCAACAGGTTGGCACCTGACATAATCAGGATTGTAGGAGAAAACGCGTTCAAGCCTTTTCAAGCATCCCTGCTCCGATACAAGACGGCCATTGAAGGATGTTTTAAGGGTTGTGGTGAGCCCGATATTGTGGAGCTCAGGGCAATTGGAACGTCTATGGTTGATTTTACTCAAAAACTTCTACAGGAGAAACGCAAGAGAATCAATCGAGTTCTCAAGCAGATTCTCATCCTACCCATTGCGTACATGGGAGGATTTGTGCTCCTAATTATCTTGCTTTTTCAATCACTTGCAAGGAGCATCCTCAGCCGCATCTCCTTTGTGCAACAGGCAACCGAGGAAGTGGCCAAGGGAAACTTCACTCCTATTGAAAATCCAGGAAAAACAAGGGATGAGGTAACCGAATTGATCGAGGCATTCAACAGGATGGCGGCCGAGTTGGAGTCTCGATGGGAACAATTGGTTGAATCTAGAAAACTTGCCTCCATAGGGACATTTACTTCTGGCATCGCCCATGAGCTTAACAATCCTCTTAACAACATATCCCTCACAGCAGAAACACTTTTGGAGGAATGTGACAAGCTGGACAAGGGCGAATCCAAGGAGATGATACTGGACATCATCAATCAGGCCACCAGGGCCAGCGAGGTAGTGAGAAACCTTCTTGACTTTTCAAGAACCGAGACTCCTTCTCTCACAAGACTCCAAGTCAAGGAAGTTCTTCAAAAGACCATCAACTTAATTAGAAACCAAATCATGATCGTGGGCGTGAAGTTGAACGTAAACGTGCCCGAGGACATACCTCCCATATGCGGAAACCTCCATAGCCTCGAACAGGTGTTCCTCAACCTACTTCTGAACGCTGTTCAGGCCATGCCCGACGGAGGAAGGATCACAATTGATGTAAAAGAAACTGATGACGGTTACGTGGCAATAGACGTAAGCGACACGGGAGTGGGGATAAAACCAGAAGCACTTGAGAAAATTTTTGATCCTTTTTATACCACCAAGCCAGCTGGAAGGGGAACTGGTTTGGGTCTGTCCATTGTCTATGGAATAATCAAGAAACATGGAGGCTATGTGGAGGTAAAAAGCGAAGTAGGCGTTGGGACCACTTTTACTGTGTACATACCGATATGCAAAACAGACGAAGAAAAAAAGGAGGCTACGCAGTAATATGCGCCTGGCGGTTGTTGACGATGAGCTCACTGTAGGCAATAGGCTCAAGAGGGCCCTTTCTAACGAGGGTTTTGAGGTTGAGGTTTTCCAAAGGGCTTCTGATTTCCTCGAGGTCCAGGGCTCTGAGCCCTTCCAAATAGTCTTCTTGGACCTTAGGTTGCCTGACACGGACGGACTAGATGTCCTGTCACGACTTAAACCTACGCACGAAGACCTTGAGGTTATTATAATAACAGGATACGGCTCCATTGAAACAGCCATAGAGGCCATAAAGATGGGAGCATACCACTACCTTACAAAGCCATTCCGACTGGATGAAGTCAGGCTCCTTGCAAAAGGGGCAAAGGAAAAAATTGAATTGAGGCAGGAAAACAGGCGCCTGAAACAGTCCCTGGGCCATGAAGATGTCTTTAAAGGGTTCATCGGGAACAGCCAGGTGATGCAGGAGGTGTTTGATACTATCCGAAAGGTGGCACCCATTAATTGCAACGTACTCATTCAAGGAGAAACCGGAACGGGGAAGGAGCTTGCAGCCCGCTCGATCCATTTACTAAGCCCCAGGAGGGGTCGTCCTTTTGTTTCCTTTAACTGTGGCGGATTTACTGAAGAGCTGATTGCAAATGAACTATTTGGACATGAAAAAGGCGCTTACACCGGCGCAACAGCCACAAAGATAGGGTTGCTCGAATCGGCTGATGGGGGCACCGTATTCCTGGATGAAATCGGGGAAATGCCACCCTCAATGCAAGTCAAGCTTCTTAGGGTGATCCAGGACAAAAAAATCCTTCGGGTGGGAGGCACAAAACCTGTTGACCTGGATATAAGGATCATAGCGGCTTCGAATAAGGATCTCAAGGAGGCCATTTGTGAAGGGAGCTTTAGGAATGACCTTTATTATCGCCTCAATGTTGTCTCCCTTTCCTTGCCCAGACTGGCAGAGCGTAAGGATGACATTCCCCTGCTTATCTCCCATTTTATCTCCAAGTACAATAAGTCATTCGGTAAAAAGACAAGAAAGATCTCTGATCGGGCCCTTGAAATACTCATGCACTACGACTACCCCGGCAATGTGAGAGAGCTGGAAAACATTATTCAGCGGGCCGTTGCTCTGGCAGAAGAGGAAACGATCAGAACCAGAGACCTCCCTTCTGATTTGCAGAGGCTTGAGTTCAAATCTGTGGAAGGAGAAGGACTGCTGAGCCTGGAGGAGGTGGAAAGAGATCACATAGAAAAGGTGTTGAAAAAGACTGCCTTCAATAAGAGTCTGGCATGCAAAATATTGAACCTCCCAAGGACCACCCTTTGGCGAAAAATGCGCAAATACGGGCTGATGCAAAATTAATAGCAACCCACTCTGTTCCAAATTGAACAAAAATACTGTTTCATCTTGAAACTCAGAGCAAACCTTCCAGTGCTCACTTGGCGGCAGAGGGGCCTTTTCGGCTGCTAATCTCAATATTCTTCGATCAGTAAAACTATTTTATATTTCAAGAAGTTAAATCCTTTCAATCCATAATTTACTCGTGTTTTTCTTCCTTGCTCAAGCCTTTCCCTTTGTTATGGAATCCAGATTGCAAAAGGGCCCATGAGGA
>QMLZ01000252.1 GCA_003646995.1 Deltaproteobacteria bacterium
ACGTTCCTCGGCAAATCCAACTTCACCCCAACTATATACTTCTCTTCTTTTGGAGAGGGGGTCACACTAACTGTTATCTTTTCTGTCATATCGTATCCTCTTTTTTGCCAGGCCAAAATAAGTATGCCTTCTATGGAATCCCTTAACTCTTCAGGAGAAAGGTGTTGTGCAAAGTTATCCTTACACCACATTAGGAACTGAGCCGTCATTGTGAGCAATAGCTGGTAACCTAGAGACGCGCCCCCCGCCATATTGTCAAAAGCGACAAACGCGAAGTCGTGATTGGGGACACTGCACAGGGCCACGATTCCTGCTTTGGCAAATTGAGCAATCCTGTCTTCTGTAAATACAGCCTCCGTAGGTAGTGCCATTTTCGAATTAACTTGCCATACAGGCAAATCTTCTAATACGCAATTTTTCCAGTCTGTCATACGACTAGGCCAACCAAATTCTTGGGTACTTTTTGCGGCCAGCGCTGCCAAGGCCCACACAGGACTTAGCCATAACAACTCCTTTTCTGCAAAGGGGATCTTGCTCTGTTGATCCCCTCCACCATATGGAAGCCTTGCAAGAATCCTATTACACGCGGCACATAACCACCGCGACCCGCTTTTTCTTTTGAGGCTCTGCCACTTGGCAAAAGCCTGCTCTTCCAGGTAGTGTGGAAGGTATGGCCTTTTTTCAATCTCTTCCCACCTGTCCAGCTGAAAAAATCTTGGCGAAATCTCCACAATACCAGGCACAAGCATGGTATCACACAACTCGGCTATTCGCTCAAGCAATCCCAGACTTCGTGCAGAATTGTCCATGGCCCAATCGAAGATTATCAGGGTAGGCAAGTCGAGCGGCAATGAGGTTACCAATATATCCAGTATCTCCTCGGGGGCCTGATCACCAATATCTATAAGCCCTAACTCAACACTTTCTATGCCGCGTCCCGCGTCCCACAGCAACTTCGCCCCACCCCATGTGGCCTCCAGCCTTCTAAACATCGGGCTGGAATAAATTGCTTCCAAGTACCCTTGCAAAACCTTATCAATAGCATTGATAATATCCTTGTTTTTTCCCGCCCTTTCTTTCTGTTCGTCTCCTAAGGCAACTATCTTTAGAAGTTCTTCCACGCTGGATGAGACCTTTTGCTGCGGTGAATGGGTCTTGGTACTTATTGGTAGATCAAGACCTGTGAGCTCAGGGACCTGTTTCAACCTGTCAATGATCTTGTGCCTTTCCACACCTTGGTTAATCATCCCTAAGGCAAGGTCCCGGGCTTCCACGATATTTTTTAGGGTCATATTCGTTGAAACTATTCTGTCCGGCCTAAAGTCTTTATACGATCCTATGCTTAGATCTAAATACCCATCCTCATGAAGTGTCCTTGGCACCTCTACCCTGACCGATACACCCACGTGGCCGACAATTTCATCTATGGACTCATCTTTAAACCAAGTAACGGATTCACGGGATGCAGCGGCGGGATTTGTACCAAACGGGCCAAGGGCAAGGACCCTGAAAGACAACAATGGCGAGTCCATATGCAGCCTCATTTCCTATGGTTAGTAAGTTAGCAGGTTACCTTTTAAGAACCTTTTTGAAAAACGACTTTTTCTTCTCAACCTTGCCGGCAGGTTGAGGGGAGGGTTTTTCATCCACAGGAGCCCCCACAGCAGGGGACTGTTCAGCGGCCGGGGATACCTTTTTTTCAATTTGTGCTAGCCGTCCCCCCCCAAGGAAAGTAAAAAAAGGGCCGTCCGGTGTCAGGGAAATCTCATCATGCGGACTCAGCGGAACGCCGAGATCAGCGGCAGCGCCGTTCACTAATACCAATTGCCTGGAGGTAAGATCCTTGATCCAGTAATGGTCTTCACTAAAAAAGATCTCCGCATGTCTGTCCAATATGCCGGATTGTTCAATGCGAAAGTGGCAATTCGGATGTCGGCCTATTATCACAGGTACCTTCTTATACGATCTCAACGTGGGCCCAAACTGAATAACGAGGGGCACCATTACCTCTCTTGGAGTTGCCCTTGAACTTGACCTAAGTTGAGGCCCGGCACTAGGGGGAGAAGACTCCGGAGCACTAGGCTGGGAATGGGGCTGCTCCATCGCTCCCTCATCTTGTATAGCCTCCTCTGTCTCGATTTGCTCTGCAGGTTTGTCAATCTCTTTGGTGAGGAAGCTCACCTTTGGGCCGCCTTGTGCAATGGTTAAGACGTCACCGTCCTTGAGATACGCCTCTGTGACCCGCTTTCCGTTTACAAAGGTGCCGTTTGCACTGTGATCAACAACCTTGAAACGGTTTCCTTCTCTGACAATCTCCGCATGGTTCCGAGAGACAATAGCTAAATCAGGCGGAAAGACAAGGGAGCATGAAGGATTTCTCCCTATGGTAACTTTATCCTCAGAGAATTCCTGTATCTGCCCTTTGAATGGACCTTGTATATGAACAAGTTGAACTATTTTTATTGTTTTCTTCATTTGAAAGGGGTGGAACCCATTGAAAATCCAGCTAAATTATTCTGTCAAGCTCCATTATTTTGCATTATAACTCGATATTCCACCATCATGTCAAGGACTTCCTCCACCTCCTTGGCTCAGACCATTGGGCACACGCCGCATGCGGTACACTTGTTGGGCTTGCAGGAAGGAGTCAATTTGCCCTCAAGGGCTCTATTGTATTCGTTCACCAAAAAACTCTTCCTGATGCCATGATCGAGAAAGTCCCAAGGTAATATCTCCTGCAAATCCTTGGGCCTATACACATAGAAATCAGGGTTTAATTCAGAGTACCTGAGTGCCTTTTTCCAGTCTCCTCCATACTTATGTACCAACGACAAAATTCGGCCCACTCTTCTGTCACCCATGGATAGCAATGTCTGAACATATGCCCACTTGGGTACATCAAAACTGACCTGGATCCCTCCTTCCTTTACCAGCATTTTTTTTAGCCACTTTTGCTTGTCTTTCAACAGGTCAATATGCTCCAAAGAAAACCATTGAAAGGGAGTAAATGCCTTTGGCACAAAGCAATTTATACTCAGCCGAATCCTGCTGACCCTACCCCTGGGTGCCCCTATTTTAACCATATTGTGTTTGATCACCTTTACCAGGTCGTATATTGCCTCAATATCCTCCTGAGTCTCAGTGGGAAGGCCTATCAAAAAATATAGCCTTAGGTTTAGGTCCCCAGCTTGGGCTACTTGCCTTACCGCATTCAGGATCACCTCTGTTTCAAGCTTTTTGTTAATCACCTCTCTCATCCTGCTGGACCCTGCTTCAGGCGCAAGGGTTATGGTCCTTTGCCCCGCACTTTTTATTTTTTCAAGAAGCCGGTCCGAGACTGAATCCGCCCTAAGGGAAGAAATTGAGAATGAGCACCCTTGATCTAATATGAACTGCCCCATTTCATCCAAGTGCGGAAAGTCAGAAACAGCCGAGCTCACCAGACCCCATCTTATTCCCTTGCCATCCTTCTCGGAAATAAACTTCCTGATCTTTGTGTCATCATGGAATCTAGGGGGGCGGTAAACAAATCCGGCTGCGCAAAACCTGCAACCGCGGCCACAACCCCTCCCAAGTTCCAGCAGGAGCATTTCTGAAAACTCAATCTCCGGACTTTTTATGGGGGAATACGGAATTTCCATACTTGCCGGGTTGCACTTGGCAACCTTTACCTTTGGGGCCATACCGCTGTACCTCGACCGCCAGCCCGTTATGGTCCCGTTTTCCCCGTATTCCACCTCAAATCGAGCAGGCACGTAAATGGACGGTATCTTTTCCACAAGGGCCTCGACAAGCTCCTCCTTGGCAACGCCTTGCTGGACACCGTCGTAAAGGACATCTATCATCTGGGGTATTTGGGATTCAGCTTCTCCTACGGCAAAAAAATCAAAGACTCGTGACACGGGTTCGGGATTTAGGAAGGTCAATATCCCCCCTGCTGCCACCAAATGGAATGCAGCTCCTCGCTGACTCGACTCTGGGTCGAGCCCTGCAAGTTCAAGAATCGTCAGGATATTTGGGTAATCGTTTTCAAATGAAAGGGAAAACGCAATTAAGTGAAAATCCTTCAGGGGCCGTTGGGATTCAAGTGACAAGAGCGGGCTCCTTGCCTGGCGGTAGAGGGACATTTCATGACCGTCAGGCAAGAAGGCTCGCTCGGCCACCACTTCATCGCGTAAATTGAAAAGGTGGTAAACCCATTGAAAACCAAGGCTTGACATTCCGACGCGATAGACATGGGGGTAAACAAGAGCCACTCTAAGTTTTCCGCCCCAGTCTTTTTTGATCCATCCGCGCTCACTGCCAAGTCTCTTTCGATACAGGGAAATAACATGTCCGGGAACCACTTCGCTTCCTCAAATACCTCAATCTGCTTTCATTCTCAAAAAGGTGGGATAATCCAGGTCGTCCATATAAAAATCCCGGCTCATCCGAGACCTCTTCCTCACCTCCTTTTCTTCTATCTCGTCAACCAGCGGATCTTTCCCTTTTCTTTGAAACGTGGGCGTATCCAGTCCCTGACCGTTTACCCTCACAGTCCAGCCTTCCTGGGCCTCCTCTGGGGTAACATCTCTTATTCTAGCCACTTTATCTAGAGGCATATTATCAATTCCTGTTGCAATAACCGTAACCTGGATCTCGTCCTCCATAGTGTCGTCAAACACTACCCCCCAGAAAATCTCTGCTTCCGGATGCACTTCTTCTTTAATGAAACTGGATGCCTCGTCTATCTCGTCCATAGTCATGTCTGAAGGGCCGGTTATGTTCATGAGCAATCCCTTGGCCCCACTGATAGAAATATCT
>QMLZ01000253.1 GCA_003646995.1 Deltaproteobacteria bacterium
GAGTCATAACAGAAAGTTAGAACAGCCCACAAGGAAATAGCTGTGGCCTGCTCTGGCTTCAATACCACATGATCATGGATGACTCCCTTTATCTCCCCCAGGAGCTCTGCACCATTAACCGCCTCGGCCCACGGTTCCAGGTCTTCAACTATGACAGCCCGATCGCCTTCTCCCTGCTTGGGCCTTCTTTTCTTCACCTCTTCATCCAGCGTGCTCACTCGCACCTTCAACCGCTTTGCCGTCTCTTCCCTGGTGCGATCGTATTGGACGGGCGTCAGGGTAGCCACACGATCAAGCTCCGCCTCTACTTCCTCTTCTGACAGTTTGGGATATTTGGCCTGGTCCAGGCAAGCCCTCACGGCCTCCAGCCCCTCCAATTGTGCCAGATCGTTGAAGTCAGTCGGTTTTGTACTTGTATCATGGAATTTCGGCACCGCCAGAAGAGCACCGATGACCTTAGCCGCCTCTGTGGCCTTTGTTAGACCAGGATTGCCTGGTGTCCACTGGTCATTGTCCGCGCAAATGGTAATCCTGGCATCAAGATGCGCTTTACGGATCACCTTTGAGACGGGCAGGACGTTGCCGGCATTGAAGGCAACAATCACGGTTCCTTGGCCCTCTACGGCCTCATAAACGCTAGCAGCCGTGGCATACCCCTCACAGATGTAAAACGGTTCGCCTTCCCCTATTGTGAAAAAGTGCTCGGCTACCCGGGTGCCAGCAAGGAAGCGCTTTGATCCATCGGGGTGAATGAATTGAAGAGCATGCAATTGGCCGGTTGAGTCCACAACGGGGACGAGTAAAAGGTTCTTCAGCTGTTTGATGCTCCCCAGTGGCCTAATTCTCTTCCGCTGCAAGTAAGGATGATTTGAATTGGCCGACTTAGCCTTGGCCAACAGCCTCTTGGCCGCTTCTCTGGCCTGCTCCGCCAGGCTTTGCCGCCGGGCCTCTTCTGCCTGGTGCACTTCGGCTACTTTCCTCTTTTCACCGGGGGTTAGCTCATGGGCCTTTTTGCTGCACCATCTTTGGCTAATCCCAGTACGCCAGTCGCCAAAAAAACCAGCGATAAAGCCATTGCCATGATCCCAAAAACGATAATACCCCGCTTTATCTCCGCGCTTGCCATTCGTGGGGAACCTGTGAATTTTGCCATCCACAATGATTCGATCTGGCGCAGGAATACCGGCGTCCTTCATCGCCGCTCTGATCTCATATTCCATGTCCCTTCCCCTCCTGCTCGCTCGCCTCTGGGACGATCCTCTGGGCGTTCAGGTATTCCTCTAAATCGCTAACCAAATACCGCACGGGCCGGCCCAGTTTGATGTATGAGAGGTCGGTACGTAAGTATCTGTAATTTTGTAATGTTAGTACGCCAAGCCCCAAAGGTTTTGCTGCCTCAATTTCATTGACTACCGCTCCTTTATCGTGTCTCTCTTTCGCGTTCATTCAAGCTCCTTCCTTTTCTCAGCATTTACCCACCGCCGTGCTACTTTGGAGAGCACAAAATGTTTTCCCGATCCCGCGCCACCCGCTGACCAGGGTAATAGAATTTTCTCGCAGCCAAGGGTTGAGGAACATCTTTGTCGGAGGTAAATTGAAAGTTTGATATTGTTCAGCCGAAATTATAATGGACTCTAGCTCTTGACATCCTCCAATGCGTACTAGAGTGGCGTCGTTATGGAGCTGTTTCAACTGCTCGTAGAACTCACCTTCATCCTTAATATCTGCAAGCATTCTCGCTCTGCGCCTTAGAGATCTAATTTTAATTTGCCTAAGGTGATACGGTAAGCTAGCGGTTGTTAGTGTGGATTCAGCGAGTTCAACTATAAAATCTTTTCCACCTACCCGATCCAAAACCCCCAGTTTCTCCAAATGAGAGGTTAGAATGTCCAGTGGGAATGGTTCCGGCTTGCCATTCAGCGGTAGAAGGCCTGAATCTATAATATTAAGCATCGCGCGGTAGAGTATCTCGCATTTCTCCTGGATAAAATAAGAAGGCGTCAGAATCCTCCGTACGTCACTCAAAACTGATCGATCAAGGATGAGGGCTGACAAGACGGCCAACTCTGAATCCAGCGCCCCATATACCTTGCTATTTGGTCGCATTGCTAAGCCTCCGAATCTTGCATAAGTTTTTTGACGTCTGAAAGCCTCCAGCAAGTCGTTCGCGGCCCTAGCTTAATGGGCCTAGGAAACCGGCCCTCTTTGATCCCTGCCCACCAAGTGGATTTGCTGACAGGAATCAGCTCAAGAACTTGTTTCAATCTTAAAAGACGATCCTTGCCTGTCATTTGCATCACTCCCTTCCTCCTTAAAGAGACTCCTTTTGCGATGGGGCCTCAAAGTGCACCGATACTGCGGCGATTGCGCCAGCTTGACATGTTGAGTAACCCTATGATATTATTAATTTTTTGCATTCGTTCGATTCATCAGCACCAACGCCTGATCTAGAATCTATGAATGTCTCTATAAGTGAAGGTGGACATGTCCAATTTGGGGGTGGACAACTGGGTTTAACCAGGTGAAATTACAGAGGATAAAGAATTGAAGAGGGTTGGGTGGACCGTTAAAAGCGTCGGCTAAGAATTGTCAAAAATCTTCACCCCCTTTTTCTCTAGGTCTTCTAAATATACTTCAATTAAGTCGTTTTCTTTATTTGATCCATACGAAAGCGCAGGCTTGATAAGCTCTTGTGCTTTGTCTTTAGTTATATAATTCTTTTCCAGAGCGACCAAACAGGCATCATTATAGTCAGTCAGAAGCTTTTCGCTTATCTGGCCTTTGTTCAATTGTGCTGATTCGAAACACATTTCGGCTAGCTTCCTGATGTTTTCAAGAAGTTCTTCTCTGGACATTTTCTCGTTCCGGCTCGTGCCTCCAAACTTTGGCCTCCAAAACTTGAGATAATAGACACCGTTCTGTTCGGCCTTATCCCGGCGATAAAGCTTGTAACTCTCGGGCAACCCAAGAGAGGAAGCCCTTCGAGATTTCAGGCTTGTCGGGGAGCTCACCCTACTACCAGAACATTAATTTCAAGAGGATTTACCTAACCTTTTCGTGCTCCCATCTTAAACGGCAAAACCCTTCTCCCGGCTTTCAAGGCATCTAAGTAATCCGCCCATGCCTGCATCATATGTTTGCGCTCCTCTAAATATTCTGCGCGATTGTAAACGGCTCGAACTGAGTTTCGGTCTACGTGGGCCAACTGCATTTCTATCACATGCGACGGCCAGCCCATCTCGTGCAGGCGAGTTGAAGCCATGGTCCTGAAGCCATGTGCCACCATTTCTTCCTTCGAATACCCAAGCCTCCGCAAGGCTGCATTAAGAGTATTTTCGCTAATCGGACGGGCGTTTGTACGGACACTTGGGAAAACATACTTCCCGCTCCCGGTCAGAGGCTCAAGTTCCCGTAATATTTCAATCGCCTGTCTTGACAATGGTACAAGATGAGCACGTTTTTTCTTCATCTTCTCTGCCGGTATAGTCCACAGGCCTTCTTCAAGCTCAATCTCTGTCCACTCAGCCCGTCGAAGCTCTCCTGGGCGCACAAACACCAAGGGGGCAAGTTTGAGGGCTTGTCTAACCACAAAGCTCCCTGAAAAACTATCTATGGCGAGCAATAGCTCCCTGATTCTTTCTGGCTCCGTTATTGCCGGAAGGTTCTTAGCCTTATACTCCTTTAATGCCTGATTCAAATTGGTCGCAGGGTTGTTATCACAATATGCAGCAGCAACTGCAAATATGAATATTTGATTTAGGATTTGACCTATACGCCTAGCTGTCTCTATTGCCCCCCTACTTTCTACCCTCCTCAATGCCTCTAAAAGCTCCCTTCCGCTCAATTCTGTTATTGGCCGGTGCTTCAGCCAAGGTAAGATATCCTTTTCAAGTCTCCGCCAGACAAGAAAAGCATGCCCTGAAGACCATTTCTCCTTTTTTGCCTGCCACCACTCAAAGGCTACCGCTTCCAATGTTTTGACTTGCTTTAGCTTTTGCTCACGCTTGACAGAAGAAGGGTCGAGACCCCTTTCCAATAGCTTCTTAGCCTCTAAATGTTTTTGACGGGCTTCGGCCAAAGATATGAAGGGATATTTTCCTATAGAAAGAGTCTTATGCTTCCCATTGAAGCGGTATTTGAATCGCCATAGTTTGCCACCCGCTGGGGTCACCTCCAAATACAAGCCCCCACCATCAAACACCTTGTATGCCTTATCCCGTGGCTTTAGATTGCGGATTCTTACGTCAGTTAGAGACATGCAGTCACTCCAATATATACAGAAATATAAAGATGTTAAGCCATATTTGGGGGCACTTTTATTATGAAAACACTCGTTTATTAAGATATACCCCCAAATATACCCCCAAATACCCCCGGATGTCAATGGATATTGTTGGACAACAAGAAACAAAAAAACCCTGGAACTTGCTTTAATTCCAGGGTTTCTCGGATTATTCCAAACTCTTTTGGATGCTTATTTGGTGGAGGCGGGGGGAGTCGAACCCCCGTCCGGAAATATTCCGCTTAGGCGTCTACATACTTAGCCCGATACAAGTTGTTCGCCCTTTGGATCCCTATCGGGCAAGGTCACCAAAGGACTAACCTGCGTAGCCATTCGCCTCACCGACGCGCAGGTTCGTCGGATCAGCTAGCCTGCTAGTCGACGCCCCTTTTGATCCCGCAGGCAAGGATCAAAGGAACGCTAGCCGTCATTAAGCGGCTAGAGCATACGCATAATCGTCTGCGTCTGTGTTTAACCCACCTGTTTTACGAGCAGGCGGAACCTCGGTATGC
>QMLZ01000254.1 GCA_003646995.1 Deltaproteobacteria bacterium
GATCGGCCCAACACTGCACCCTCGTAAATTGCCGCCTTTGCGCTCCTGGGCTCAAGGCAGTCGCCGATCCTGTGTATCTCATAGCCTTTTGACTTTATTTGCTCATAAAGGAGATTATCAGGCTTAGTTCCAATGGCCACCACCACTCGATCAGCTTCTAGAAATGCTTCCTTGCCTTCCTTGCCGACCACTATAACGCCATTGTCTTTCACCTGTTGAAGTTTGGTCTCGGTGAGTATCCTTACGCCTCTGCTTTTTAGTCTCTGCAACAACACCTTGCGGGTCATGCTCTCCAATTGCAGACCCACCTTAGGAAGGACTTCAACTATGGTTACACTGCAGCCTTGATCTGCGAGATGAAGTGCCACCTCACTGCCAGTAGCCCCTCCGCCTATCATGACAACTTTAAGGTCTCTAAAATTACCGGTGTTCAAGGCCTCGGGATAAAGGGCAACAATGGGTTTGTCTATCCCCTCCACAGGAGGGACAGATGGAGAGGAGCCCGTGGCCAGGATAACCACATCGGGTTTTTCTTTGTCGACCATCTCGGGAGTGACCTCCTGCCCAAGATGTAGCTTTACCCCAAAGCGGTTGATTTGGCGTTTCTGGAACTCAATCAAGCTCAAAAGTTCTTTCTTATACCCGGTGATACTGCCCAGCAACAACTGTCCCCCTAAAAATTTTTGCTTCTCATAAAGATGGACATCGTGACCCCTACGGGCAGCTACCCATGCCACATTGAGCCCGCCAGGGCCTCCACCTACCACCATAACCTTCTTTCTCTCTTTGGCAGGTTCGAACACTAACTCCTTTTCTCGCCCGAGTACCGGATTCACCAGGCATTCAACCCTGCCACGTCTAAAAATAGACTCCATGCACGTATTACATGCAATGCAAGTCCTGATATCCTCTAGCCTTCCCTCCTTGGCCTTTTTGGGTAACTCGGGGTCTGCAAGAAGCCCTCTTCCCATACATACCAGATCAGCCTTTCCCTCAGCCAGTATCCTTTCAGCCACAAGCGGGTCATTTATCCTACCAACTGCCATTACGGGAATATTAAGTGCCTTCTTAATAGCCCCAGCAGAGCCAGCCAAACACGCCTTTTTCATAAACATGGGCTGGGCTATCCATTCAGGGGTTGCATCATTTCCTGCTGAGACCTGAACTACATCTATGCCTTCCTTTACAAGTAACTTGAGAATTTTGATGCTTTCTCCAACAGTCAGTCCATTTGGCACAAATTCCTGGGCGCTTATTTTAAATGATAGAGGGAAATCTTTTCCTATCCGTTTCCTAATTTCTCTAACAATTTCCAGAGCAAATTTGGCCCTGCCTTCCACGTCACCACCGTACTCATCCTCCCTGATGTTAGAGAAGCGAGAAAGAAACTGGTTTATCAGGTAGCCATGAGCGCCATGGATTTCAATGAGGTCAAAGCCTGCCTGGACTGCCCTTTCGGCAGCATCGCCGAACTTGTGGATCAATTCTTGGATCTTTTCTTTTGTCAATGGTTCCACATCCCCTCGGATGGTAGGGCAGGGAAGGGGGGAAGGGGCCAGAGGCTTTTGTTTGATCACCTTTGATGAAGTCTGTCTCCCTCCATGATGGATCTGAACAGCAGGTACAGCGCCTTCTGCCCTCATGACTTGAGCGATCTTGGCCAAACCTTCCACGAACCGGTCATCGTAGATCCTGGCTTGGTGGGGGGATACCACCCCTTCGGGCGAAACTGCGCAGGCCTCTACTATTACCATACCCGGTCCGCCTGCTGCCCTCAATCTGTAATGCTCAATGGTTTTATCCGTGATTGTCCCATCGTCCTCTATTAAGAAGGAGGCTAGGCCTGGCATTACAATTCTGTTGGGGATTTCAAGGTGTTTGATTCGAAAGGGAGTAAACAGAAGTTTCATGGAGTACTTACCTCTTCTCGCATATTCTCAGCAGGTATCAGACCTGCAATCTGTAACTGGCCTGGCACAGCCAGGCACGCAAAGTTTAAAGACTATAAGAACACAGGACAGATTTGTCAAACCAAAAGCCCTTGCCCTTTGGAGTGTTGTAAATATAACATGCCTATAATAAAATGGGTCAGGTAGGGGAGGTAGGAACAAAAAAGTCTGAGCACATGAGGGGAGAGATCCGCAAAGGGGTAGTGTATCGAAAATGAGGCAATATCGGAAGTAACACTGGAAGCCGAGGTGTTAGGGGTTAAAGGGGCTTGTACCGCAGAACACAAGAAGGGGGACCGTTACGCAAGAAATAGGCGGTATTGTCGTTGCTAGGTCCATGGCGCTGTTAGCGGTTTCAGATTTCAGGGTAGGCCGCACTGAGCGAATAGGTTTACGCTAAGCTGGATAAGGTGTAATAAGGAAGCAGGGCAATCCTAGCTGTGCGTGATCGGAGAGGCGGGTTTGCTTTCTCCCAGAGAAAGGAGGCATAAGGTGCTAGTTATAGAAGATCTTCAAGTCGAACTAGCTGGGAAAGTTATCCTGAACCACATAGATCTGGAAATTAAACCTGGGGAGACTCATGTCTTATTTGGCCCGAATGGATCAGGTAAGACAACTTTGCTCATGACCATCATGGGCTATCCCCAATATCACGTAAAAAAGGGGAAAATTTATTTCAAGGGCCAAGACATCACCAATATGCCCATCAATGAAAGGGCCAAGTTGGGTATAGGTATGTCGTACCAGAGACCTCCCACTATCCATGGGCTCAAAACGCGTCAGATGATCCATATATGTGCAAGAAACAAGGAAGTGAATGTGGAAGAACTGGCCAGGCGTGTTAATTTCCAGGATTTTCTTGACAGGGATATCAATGATGGATTCTCAGGCGGAGAAATCAAGAGATCAGAGCTTCTTCAACTAATGGCCCAGGACCCCGACCTCATGCTTTTTGACGAGCCAGAGTCAGGGGTTGACATGGAAAACATAACCCTTGTGGGAAAGACTATCGCTATGCTTTTGCAAAAGGACTCTGATGATTTGAAACCCGTGGGTAAATCCAAGATGCAAAAGAAGATGGAGCGAACGAAGATGGGTCTTATCATTACGCACACGGGCTACATCTTGGATTATGTCGCTGCCGATAAAGGGCAGGTTCTTTACAATGGATACCTGAGTGTTGTTAGTAACCCGCGGGAAATACTTAATTGCATAAGCAAATCAGGATACAAGGAGTGCGTGCGATGCATTATAGGGGAGAATTAGTAGAAAAGGCCAAGAAGGCCATAAATAAGAGGGCTCCGCTTGGTTCAGACGTAAATCTGGATGAGTTCGAAAAGGGGGGCGTGGACCATGGAGAGCTGACCGACGAAGATTTGGTAGCCCTGCCAGATGAGGAAAAGGAGCGGCTCATAATGTCAGGGTTAGACCTGACGGAGAAGGAGCGGAGCGGAACCTATTTTCAAATGGACACCAAGGCTGTGCATTGTGATGTAAAACAGGAAGGAGTAGAGGTAATTCCTATTCGAAGGGCACTGGAAGAATATGAATGGATAAGAGACTATTACTGGAAACTCATACCAGTGGATGTTGACAAGTATACTGCCGCAGTGGAGCTTGATCTTCATGATGGTTATGTGATTAGGGCCTTGCCAGGCAGTAAGAGTGTGTATCCCATCCAGGCATGTTTGTACCTGGGAAAAGATGGCCTCCAGCAGAATGTCCACAACATTATAATAGCTGAAGAAGACTCAGAACTTCACATCATCAACGGGTGCACCACCTCACCCCATTTAAAAAGGGCAGCTCACCTAGGTGTATCGGAATTTTATGTGAAGAAGAATGCAAAGGTGAGCTTTACCATGATACATAATTGGGCAGAGGATATGGTTGTCAGGCCAAGGTCAGTGGCAAGGGTAGAGGAAGGAGGGCTGTTTCTTAATAATTATGTGTGCATGAAGCCAGCGAGATCCATTCAGATGTACCCCACTACACACCTTGTGGGCAGAGACGCTGTGGCCAGACTAAACAGTATAATAGTGGGCTCACCTGAGACAGAGCACGACATCGGGGGAAGGGTGTTCCTTAAAGAGCGAGGCTGCAGGGCAGAGATCGTCTCCAGAGCCATTAGTAATGGCGGAAAAATAATTGCCCGGGGACATCTGATCGGCGAGGTCCCCGAGATAAAGGCACACCTGGAATGCAAGGGGTTGATCCTCAATGGGGGCATTATCCATGCAATACCTGAACTGGAGGGGCATGTGGATGGTGTGGAGATGTCCCACGAGGCGGCTGTGGGCAAAATTGCCCAGGAAGAGATTCTTTACCTCATGTCCCGGGGGTTGGACGAAGACGAGGCCACCTCAACTATAGTCCGTGGATTTCTAAGCGTGGATATTCCGGGCCTTCCGCCAGAGTTGAAGGCTGAGATAGACAAAGCCATTGAGGCGAGTGATAAGGATGTGATGTAAGGGGAAAACCTTTTATCTTAACAAAGAAAGTAGCCTCCATAGATTGTCCCCTGCGAACAAATGTCCTAGGTGAAACATGGGGTAGATGAGAATCGCGTTGAGAATGCCGGTGTGGGCGTAATTGTCAAGCAGGACAACCAGGATAATAACTATTGGACCATAACGGCCGAGGCTCCTGAATTTTTCAGCAGTTTTGGGAGGCAAGATATTTTCAAGTATATGTGATCCGTCCAAGGGAGGAATTGGTATAAGGTTGAAAAGACCCAATCCAAGGTTCATCAAGAGGAGATACAGGAGTATTTGTGTATAGATCTGCCAGGGAAGTAAGAAATAGCGAATAAAAAGGCCAACTACAAACGCAGCCGAAA
>QMLZ01000255.1 GCA_003646995.1 Deltaproteobacteria bacterium
AAATGACTCTTTTTGTTTTCTTACGTCGTTGACAACCAGTAATTTTTTGACTGTCTCTTTGTTGTTAACAAAGTAGCCAAGCTCTCCAATGGAGCCAGGACTCTCAATAAACAGAATGATACAGTCCGAGGTCTCCGCAACAAGCCTCTCAAAATCAACCAAGTTGATAAATTCGGGCTCGTTATGTTCGACTATATCTTTGGTAGCGGCTTCGGCGAGAAAAAATCTGTATTGACTAAGAGATTTTTGAGAGTACTTGAGGAATCGGTAACGCATGGACCGGGACCTTGATCGCACAGGTCCGCCACAAACAAAAATAATGTGCCGGTCCTTTCTTTCGAAGACTTCTTTATTTCTGAAAACCTTAGAAACAACCCCCAGCAGCCTTTGGCCGCTGGGGTGATTAAAGGGGGTAGACATAGTCGCCTCTTACTCGAGCGCGGCGGATTTCAAATCCGCCGGGGCTAGGCGGATTTGAAATCCGCCTAAGAATGTGAATCAATCCAATTCGGCCTGGCTCTCCACCCGGCACAGTGCATTTATTCCAAAAATGCACAGCTAAGAGGCTAAAATAAATTACAATTATTCAAAGAGGCTGTCAAGCAGAAGATGCAAAAATGTGAAAAACCTCCTGTAATCTCAAAGAAACCTAGTTCTGCTCTTGAATTATTTTGTTATCTGTTACATGGGGGTAGCTACTCGGTATTCCCTGGCCGTATCTTATCCAATAAAAGAATGTGAAAGTTAATGTCTCACAAATCGATTCCCTCTTCTTCTATTTTGCTCAGCAACTCAGGAGAACACTCTTTGGAGTCAACCAAGTCAACCTTAAATTCTTGGCTCATCTCCTGTATATCAGCCTCTGCTTCAAAAAATCTAGCAGCGGAAATCCCTTCAACATAAATGTCTATATCTGACCTAGGTGTAAACCAGGCACCGTGGGCAAGAGAACCAAACAAGACCACCCGCGTTGCGCCGTATTTGGCTTTTAGCAGTCCGCCAACCTTATGAGCAATAGACAAGGCATGATCTTTCCTGGCCTTGATCTCACTATCCTGGCTGTATTTATCAAGTGCCTCCCATGGGTGATATTTTGCCATTTCTTCTGGAGGCCATCCCTTTTCCCTCAACTCAGAGGCAGTTTTGCTCATATGCTTTTCTTCCTTTCTTTAGCTGATAGGGGGCCTTTCAGCATTGGCCAAAAGCTCTCCTAGATCATAGTTTACACTTGTTACACCAAAGTCTGGTTCTCGCGTGAAGGGCTTTCGTATGTAATAAACCTGGCATTTTTCTTTCATGTTACCATAATTCCTGGCTGGATCTTCAATTTTCCATGGATCTGCCTTCGGGGCTGTGTCAGAAGGTGGAACCAAGACGACGGCCAGGATAAAATCATCGGGCTTGTTCAGGGCAGTGAGAATCTCGTTCTTGGTTATTGTGACGGTCTTTGCTCCCTCAAGTCGGCCCTTTACTTCAATAAACCTTAACTTTCCTGTACCTGGAATGGCTGACTCAATATCATATCCACAATTCTCCTGGCTCACATCCCTGGGAACATAACCCAGGGATCTTTCCACAGCCATGACTGCCTGCATGGCGATCTGTTCAACCCTCCTAGTCTCTCTGGCAAAAAGCTCGGGCTCTTCCTGCCGCTTTCCCTTGAGCCGGGCAATGAGCCCTCCTGGCACGACCAAGGCGCCACCTTTAACCACAGGTGGGAGGGGGGATAGCTGGCGTTCCCTTTCAAGCTCTTCCAATCGCTTTTGGAGCCGGGCCTGAAGGTCATCAGCCCTTGTCCTTGCTTTGGCTGAATTGATTCTGGCATTTACTTTTCCAGCCAGTTCCTGGGCCTTGAGGTCCTCTGCCCGATGGTCCCAGTAGGCGATCTCCTTGGTCAATCGGTCCTTAACAGCGGCAATGGTCTTTGTCACAAGCTCTTCTTTTCGTTCCCTAACCTCCCTAAAGTGCCTGGGAACAAGATCTGTTATGGCGTATTTAACGGCCTGAGATTCAAGATCAGCATGAAGCCAGGGTTGCTCCAGCTCAGGAGCTACCAGGGCCTTTTCCTCATCAGTTAAGGGACGGTAGTCAAGGTATGGGGCATGGCCTGCATTTCTGGTATGGCCATATTTATCAATTTCTACAAACTGCACCTGGCGTGATATTATCCGGCGGTTTCCGTGCTTATCTGTCCTGGCATCTGCCACGGAGTGCTCAAGATAAAACAGGGCCCGAATCTCTTCGCCAGGGTCTGATTCATTGAGGAAAACAGCACCGCGTTTCAACAAATCCCGGTATCTTTCAAGAATAATGTCTGTTGTGGCATCAAGGAGCGGATGGCCGGGATATACAAAGGTAGCCAGGGGTTTTCCAGGGACACTTATCAGGTCTTTTTCAAAACATATGCGTTCGTAACGGGTCAGCAGGGACTCGCCTATTCCTATCATCCGGTCGCGGTTGCGGATTACCGCTGGCACATGCTTGATCTCATAACGCCTTGGCTCCCGTTCCCTGATGCTGCCCCCCAGAAGCTTAAAGGCCTCGATAAAATAAGATTCAATAAAGTGGGGCTGCAGCCGCCTTGCCTCGGCACGCTCCATGTCCTCGCGGATCTGGCGGAGGCGGGATGCATCCAGGGTGTCATGGGCAAGGGCCTTCTCCTCCAGTAGCTCTTTTAGCCTATCAGTATCAAGAGCCTGCTCCACCTGCTGTGTGAGGCGGGCACGGACCTCAGGGTGGTCACCATAGCGGATCGCCTCTATCAATAATTTCCTTAGCTCCTTGCCGCTCAGGGCCTTTCCCAGTACATCAAATACCGCACCGCCAAGGGATTCCCGCTCTGTTTCAAGTTTTTTGAGCAGGGTCTTGTACACATCGCCTTCCCTGGTCTCCTCTGCCACCAGGTTCCAGAGATGGCAAACCTCTGTTTGGCCGATACGGTGGATCCTCCCAAAGCGCTGCTCAATCCGGTTGGGGTTCCAGGGAAGGTCGTAATTGACCATTAGATGGGCCCGCTGCAGATTTATGCCTTCTCCTGCCGCGTCAGTAGCCACAAGCACCTGGACATTTTTGTCCTGCTTGAAGGCCTCTTCTGCCTTTTTTCTATCTTCCCTGCCCATACTGCCATGGATGGTGACCACTGCCTCGGGCCTGCCTAAAAGTGTTCTGATCCTGTCAGTAAGGTAATTAAGGGTGTCGCGGTGCTCAGTAAATATGACCAGCTTGCGCCTGGCCCCATTTGAATCGAACATCTGGGGGTTATCTTGCAGCAACTTGGACAGCTCTTCCCATTTCCTGTCCTGGCCACTGCGCCGCACTTGTAAGGCCAGAGCCTCGAGCTCTTTAAGTATCTCGATCTCGGCACGCAGCTCTGAGATGGTCTGAGCGGCTGTGGCAAGATCCAGGATTTGTTCTTCTGCCTCCTGAACTTCCTTGTCTGTTGCGTCATCCAGGTCTTCCAATTCCTCTTCGGTAATGGGAGGTGTCCAGGTCTCTGACTGGATTCGAGCCTCTGCGCCCCGCTTCAACAGCTCTTCCTCGCGCAGGCGGCTTTCCAGACGTTCCCTGCGCCGCTTCAAAGACTGGTATATGGCTTCTGGGGAGGAGGCCAGACGCCTTTGCAGAATTGTGAGGGCAAAGCCAACTGTTCCTCTACGGCCTTCATTCTCTAAAGCATCTGCCCTGTTAAACTCTTCGCGCACATAGTTTGTTACCCGTTCATAAAGGATGGCTTCCTGATCTGAAAGGGGATACGTCACTGTATATGCAAGACGCTCAGGGAAAAGCGGTGTGCCATCAAATTTCACCAGCTCCTCTTTTACCATTCGCCGCATAAGGTCTGAGACATCAGTGACATGGACCCCGTCGCGGAACCGGCCTTCGAATCTATCGCCATCAAGCAATGCCATGAAAAGCTGAAAGTCCTCTTCCTTGCCATTATGCGGGGTGGCGGTCATCAATAGAAAGTGCCGGGTCAGGGTAGAGAGCAGTCTGCCGAGCTTGCGCCGTTTTGTCTCCTTTATTTCACCCGCAAAAAAGGAGGCCGACATCTTATGGGCTTCATCGCATATGATGAGATCCCATTCTGTTTGTTTCAATTTTGCCTGGGCCTTCTCATCACGGCTGAGCTTGTCCAGCCGTGCGATGAGCAGGGGGATCTCCTGGAAGGCATTACCAGTGCGAGCAGCTTCCAGGCGATCATTTGTAAGGATCTCGAATGGGAGATGAAGCCGGGAATAGAGTTCATCCTGCCACTGGTCCACAAGATTTCCAGGGCACACAATGAGGCACCGATCCACATCCCCCCTTACCATCAATTCCTTGATAAGGAGCCCGGCCATAATGGTCTTCCCTGCGCCAGGATCGTCAGCCAGGAGGTAACGAAGGGGCTGGCGGGGAAGCATCTCTTGATAGACAGCGGTGATCTGGTGAGGAAGGGGCTCTATCATGGAGGTGTGCACCGCAAGAAGAGGGTCAAACAAATAAGCCATCCTGATCCGGTAGGCCTCAGAGACAAGCCTCAACATGCTGGCATCGGCATCATAGCTCCAGGATTGCCCTGCTTCAACAATTTCTAAGGTCGGTTCTTTATCGCGGAAGATAAGCTCATTGCCAGGCTGCCCAGAAGAGTCTTTATAAGTCACCTCCACAACAGAGTCGCCGTGCCATTTGACATTAATAATAGCCACTGGCCCGTCTGCCCTTCTGCCCTTTACTTTCGCTCCTTCTTTAAGATCTTCTAGACGAGCCATGACCCTTTCTACTAAGCAAATAGATTG
>QMLZ01000256.1 GCA_003646995.1 Deltaproteobacteria bacterium
ATAAACAGGGAATAGTTTTTTTGCATCTACTTCGGGGACGTTCAGTCCCACGTATCCCATTCTTTCATAAAACTCACTGCCTCCCAGCTCATCAGCCGTCTCTCCGATAATGTATATTAGGTCACCTGGAAATTTTACATCCATCGTAACGCATTTGCTCACGTCCTTGACAACACTGCACACAGTGAACAGCAGAGTGGGCAACCCGGAGATTTTTCTGCGCTCACCATAAGGGCCCTTAACCTTGCCGTCGATGTACATGCTATCCTTGCCCGACAGAAGCGGTATGCCGTAAGTAAGACAATAATCCTTGAGTGCCCAGTTGGCCCTGACGAGTTGGGCAGCTTTGTATTTGCCGTCTGGGTTCTCGCTTGGGTCATATTCCACAGAGGGCCAACAGAAGTTGTCAACGCCACCCAGGTATTGAGGATCTCCCCCTACGGCGATTACCTTTCTGACCGCCTCGTCAATAGTGGCAGCCACCATGTTATAAGTATCGATCTTTGAATAAAACGGATTGAGGGCCTGTGACACTGCAATGCCTCTGTTCTTTTCCAGCACAGGCCGGATAACCGCCGCATCAGAGGGTACATCCCGGCTCCTACCCACCAAGGGTTTTATTACGCTGCCACCCTGCACTTCATGGTCGTACTGCCTTGCGATCCAGTTCCTGGCACAGATATTGGGCCGCCCAAGCATGTCTTTGAGCAGGCGGCCGTGGTCCGTAGGTTCTGTGATTACGGGTTCCTCGAGTCCCCGCACCCTCGGCGGCACCCATTCTGCGTCGAATTCCCACTGTGGAAACTCTGACTTGAGGAGGTCCATTCTCACGTATGCACAGGTCTTGCCCTTGTAGTCCAGCCTGAGGTAGCCCGAGTCATTGTATTCACCGATTACTGTACTCTCAACTGCATGTTTCCGGGACAATTCCATGAAACGTTCAATATGGTCGGGCTTAACAGCGATGATCATCCTTTCCTGAGACTCAGAGACCCATATCTCCCACTGATCAAGCCCATCGTATTTCAGGGGAACCTTGTCAAGATCCACACGGCACCCGTTGGAAAATCGTGCTGATTCACCTATGGCCGAAGACAGTCCTCCGCCTCCGCAATCGGTGATAAAGGAAATGAGGCCCTCGTCCCTTGCCTCAATCAGGAAATCGTGCATCTTCTTCTGGGTGTAAGGATCGCCGATCTGGACGTGGCCTGCGGGTGTGTGTTCATCATAGGTCTCGGATGCAGCAGTGACGCCGTGAATTCCGTCTTTACCCACCCGGCCACCTGACATGACGATGAGATCTCCTGGGCTTGTATCCTTCTTGTGGGATGATTCACCTGCCACCTCTGCGGGCATTATTCCCATTGCTGTTACAAACACTAGGCATTTTCCAAGATAGCTTTCATCGAAAAGGAGCAGGCCATAGGGAGTTGGAACACCGCTCTTATTGCCCCCGTCTCTTACGCCTTCAATCACACCATCCAAAAGCCTTCGGGGGTGCAGGTGGGGGGATAGCTCACCACCGTAGTCCCTTGGCCCGACGCAGTACGCATACATGCCGAGAATCAATTTTGAGCCCTTTCCGGTCCCCATGGGATCACGATAAATACCCACGATCCCGGTCAAGGCTCCACCATAGGCTTCCATATTGGAAGGACTGTTGTGGGTCTCCCCTGTAATGACATAATAGTTCTCTTCATCGAACCGGCCTACTCCCGCGTTGTCCCACAGGACGGACACCACCCAGTCCTTTTCTTTCATGAGCTGTAACGTGGGTTCTTCTATGCAGGTTTTGAAAAGGCTGTCTACCACTTGTTTTTGACCCGTGGACAGATCGTGGTAGCGGAAAAGGCCCCTGAAAGTGTTATGGTTGCAATGGTCACTTCGAGCCTGGGAGATATACTCCAGTTCCACATCAGTGGGGAGGCTCAGGCCCACCTTTTTTCTTTCTTCAAGAACGTCCGGCCTCAGGAAATACTTCCTGATAACAGGTATATCAGAATCGCGAAGGGCGAGGTTTCGCTGCAGAGAAATCCTTTTTAGTTCTTCGTCGCTTCCTATAGGTATTTCAAAAACTTGGGGCTCATGTTCGAGAATGACCTTAGGTATTGGGAAACCAATGCCATTGGCAGGATCCCATTCAGTTTTTTCGATGACTCTCCACTGTTGAATAATTTCATTGGCCAGAAGATCACGTGCGATCTTTTCCACTTGGGCGCGCTCGAGCCGGCCCCTAATCTCATATATTTTTGAGGTGTAAACACCTTCATCAGGGCCAAGTTTGAGGCCCAACAAATCCTCTATGGCCTCCGCACCAGTGCTTCCTGCTGTGTCTCTAACACCAGGCCTGAACCCAATCCAAATCAGCCAGTCAAAATTCTCGCAAATAGGCTGGAAAGAGGAAATCTCTGTGACAGGATTGGTAAAGATTTCCTTTCTGACGCGTTCAAGCTGACTTTGATCAAGAGAGGTGTCAAAGGTGAGTACCCTGATAACCCGTATGGTATCCACGTTGAAGTTAAAGTATTCCCTAGATTTCTTCTTTACAGTTTCTCCTTCTGCATCAAAAAGTTCCTTTTTTAGCCTTATCTCCAGCCTTGCAGGCATGATAACCTCGTTGCGTTGGATGTGAGTCGGATACGATTGACAGGAAGTCTAATTGATCCACTTGGTGGAGTCAATATGGTTAAAAATACCGGACTTGAAATGGTGAGTTACAGTGAATATATTAAAATGTAAAAATTTCCAGGAAGTTGGTGGTCATGGTCAGTAAGAACAATGGTATGATATTTGAAAGAATAAACTATATGTGCGAAAATAAGATACTATAAAACGTTTGTTTTGTGGTTATCAGCTTCTACAAATCTTAGTACTTACAAGGATATGGTGTTGAAATGAAAGACAAAAAAGTCATGATAGAATCGGTCAAGGATACCAAAATCCCGAATCAAAAAGAGTTAGAAAAGGAACTGAGCGAGTACCTTTCAAAGAAGTATGGTAATCGCGTCAAGGTCATATCTCCATTTGTTTTTCCGAGGACAGAAGGAGAAAGGACTGACAAGGCCGGGGGCGACAAGGAAGAAGGCCTTCCTGCATTTGATATGCTTCCAGAGGAGCTGGAGGCTTATCTGGATAGCTATGTTGTTAAGCAGAAAGATGCAAAAGGTATTTTGGCTACCAAGATATGCACGCATTTTAATCGAATAAAACATGCCAAGAAAACCGAAAAAGAAGGCCACGCACGGGTGGGAATGATCAAAAACAATGTTCTTATGATTGGTCCCACTGGCGTTGGGAAGACTTACATGATAAAGCTCATCGCCAAGAAGCTCGGAGTCCCATTCGTAAAAGGCGATGCTACCAAATTCAGTGAAACAGGATACGTGGGAGGCGACGTAGAAGACCTTGTGAGAGACCTTGTCTACGAGGCCAATGAGGATATAGCTCTGGCGGAAAATGGTATAATCTACATTGATGAGATTGACAAGATTGCATCTGCTCAGAACTTTTTTGGCCATGACGTGTCGCGCACAGGGGTGCAGAGGGCTTTGCTGAAGCCCATGGAAGAAACAGAGGTTGATCTGAAGGTTCCCCATGATCCGATCTCCCAGATCCAGGCCATTGAGCACTATCGCAGGACCGGCAAGAAGGAAAAGAAGGTAGTGAATACAAAAAATATCCTCTTTATAATGAGCGGGGCCTTTGGGGAACTGGCAAAGATAATTAAGAAAAGGCTGCAAAAGCAGGGTATTGGATTTGAGGCGGATGTAAGGCCGGCGGAGGTGCCGTGGGATATACTGAAGCATGTAACTGCTCAGGACCTCATCGAGTTTGGCTTTGAATCGGAGTTCGTCGGTCGGTTACCTGTAATTGTAGTATTTGATGAGCTCACCAAGGATGACCTGGTGGAGATCCTGAAGAACCCCAATAACCCTATTATCATAAGTAAACGGCTGGACTTCAGGGCCTATGGCATTGACATTAAGTTCGAGGACGAGGCGCTTGTTAAGATAGCCGAGATGGCAGCCAAAGAAAAGACTGGTGCCAGAGGGCTGGTGAGTGCTATAGAGAAGGTACTGATTCCTTTTGAAAAAAAGCTTCCCTCCACTGATATTCATGAATTCGTGGTGACCCCTGAGGTGGTGGATGACCCTGAAGGCCAGCTTAAGAGGCTACTGGAGAATCCGTCCGACCCTGAATTAAGGAGGAGGTTTGAGGAAGCTAAGAAAAAGGAATTTGAAGACATAAAGGCCTATATTGCGACTAGGGCCGAGGACTTTCAGAAGAAATCAGGGCTGGAGATGAGCGAGAGGCGAATGGGCTTAATTGCGGCGCTGTACCTCAAGAATGTGACGGACATCAACGCTGCGTTTGATGGTTTCAGGGAAATGGTGGAGCAAATAAGGATGGAAGAGGCCTCCATGCTAGAGAAATTTGATATCCACTTAACCTTTGATGACAGTGCAATAGATGCCATTGTGGACCAGGCCATAAAGGCGGATGAGAACGCGGGGTCGGTCGCTTTTGAGCTGGCCAAGAAGCTCGAGTATGGTCTCAAGCTGGTCAAGGAGCGTGCCGGTGTGGACAGGTTCACCATTAATGAAGAGGCCGTACTTGATATGGAAAAATATGTTAATGATCTCATAAAGAAGTATTACAGGCAGGAGTATCAGGTTTAGAAAAAGCTCAGGCATTAGGCGTTAGGCGCTGGGCGTAAGCAGGATAACCAACGTGTTTCTTACTAAAACCTTCAGCCTTTAGCCTTCAGCCTATTTTGC